>NZ_JBPGXU010000008.1:0-80252 GCF_056755675.1 Luteibacter sp. KNZ12-1A
ATAAGAGACAGGTCCTCGTCCGGCCTACGCCTCCCTGCGGAATCGCTCTGAGAACGACACCCGACGCCTCCCCCTCCAAACGACGCGGTTGGATTGCTTGACGAGCGGGGTGAAGGTGCTTTGACGCACGGCTTTTTCCGCGGACGCCACGTGCCGACCGGTAGCAATTTCTTGCCGACCAGAGGCGACTCAAGGTGGGAGCCGACCTTGTCGGCGATGGGTGCTCGCGAAAACCTATCGCATCACACAACGCCGACGGCATATCAAAGGCATGGCTTGTCCGCGCTCGCACACGACGCAAGCCGACCAAGACAATCACCTTCGCTCATCGCGACGGCTCCCCTGCCTCGGGGCAAAGCAAAACACGATGGCGAAGCCGAGCCTGATGTCGCCAGCCACCCTCGGAAAATGCGTGACGACTCTCTCCAAGGTTTCAGCGGCGATGCTTCTACTTGGATTTCAGTCGGGCTACCAGCGCCTGCAAGACGGCCTGGGTCTCATCGCCGAAGAAATCGTCGATGAAACCGGGATCGAGCAGGTTCGATGTGTCGCCCCACACCGAGACGAGATCCGCGCGGGCGATGGCCCGCGTGCGCAGCATGGCCTTCGGCGGCAACTTGAGCAGGTCGGCCAGCCAGTTCACGGCGCGCGTGACCACCTGTTCGACCGCGGCCAGTTCATCGACCAGCCCGATCGCGTGGGCCTGCTCGGCGTCGACCATCGCGCCGGCCACCAGCAAGCGCTCGGCGCGGTACGAGCCGACGATGCGGCGCATCGCGAACTGTATGGGCTCCGGAACCGACAGCCCCACCTGCACCTCGTTGAGGCCGATCTTGTACGGGCCGTGCGCCATCACGCGGTAATCGCAGAACAGCGAAACCACCGCGCCACCCGCCGGGCTGTGACCGGTGACGGCGGCCACCGTCGGAACGCGTGAGGCGGCGATGGCCCCGCACAGGGCGAAGAATTCGTCCCAGAATTCGCGTACGCCCGCGCGGTCCCGCTGGAGCAGGGCAGGGACGTCCACGCCGGCGGAGAACATGCCCTGCGCACCCGACAGCACGATGCCGCGCGCGCCGTTGGAAGGAGCATCGGCGATCGCGTCACGCAGCGCCCGGACCAGGGCGATGTCGAATGCGTTGACCGGCGCGCGCGCCATGCGGATCTCGTGGATGTCGCCGTCGTGCAGGAGGATGTCGAGCATGTCGTTGTCCGTGGTGTGGATGGGGCGATCGGGTCGTGTTACCTGGGCAGGTCGGCGTCGGTCCAGGTATAACGCACCGCGTAATCGAGATCGGCGCTGCCGTTGGCCGGCACCTCGACCTTGAACTCGAGCAATTCCGGCGAGACCTTCGATGGTTTCACGGAGGAAGACGTCACCGTCCATGCGCGCCAGCGGCCGGGATGTTCTCGCACGACGATGGTACGGGCGGTGTCGCCCGCGTTGGTGAGGTGGATGCGCATGCCTTCGTCGATGCGGTGCGCGGCGGCATCGGCGGTGAAGGCCGTTTGCTCGCGCGTCGCGCCGAGGTCGAAGGCGTTGCCGAGCGATACGGTCGTGTCCTTGTTCTTCGGCGTGTCGTCCAGGCGTCCCTCGCCGAGGAGTTCGGCGTTACCGTCGCGGTCGGTGGTGAGCACGCGCACGTACCCGGCGGGAAGGGCGTCGAAGGCCTTGAAGCGCAGGTTCGAGACGACCGGCACGCCGTTCGTCGGGAGGCCGATGTCACGCTCCATGCGCGGCTGTGGCGGCTGGTAGGCCATGCCCGTGTCGTAGACGGCTTCGCGCTGGCAATCCAGTGTGCGGCTGTCGTAAAGCGGGGTTTGCGTGACGCTGCCATCGGGAAGGTCGACCGCGGTGGGCAGGGTGTAGGTGCGCAGGTCGCCAAGCGTGGCCTGACGGGGTTCCGCCGATGCCATGTCCATGGCCGCCATGGGGGCGGGTGCGCGGGCCATGAACATCTTCTCCCGCTGCGGCGGTGCCTTCGCGCGGCGCGCGTCGCCCGCGACGAGCTTGAGGGACACGTCCTTCCAGTCGCGCCCGCTGCGGTTGGCGATGCTGGCGGCGGCGTCGAAGGCCATGCGGCAGGTGTTGCCCGGGGCGAGCGTGGCCACGTAGGCGCCGCGCCAGCCGAGCCCGGAGGTGGGATAGTCGAGTTGCGCGGTCGTCGATCCTGCCGAGCCGCCGTTGACGCGCACCTGCAGGGTCGAGCCGCGGGCGAAGTCCGTGGCATCGGCCGCGCGCAGGGCGGCGTATTGGCGGATCAGGCTGGCCTGGCCGTTCGCTTCGCGTACGACGAGCGCGTCGCCGCCGCGGACCAGGGTGCCGGTGGCGATCGGCTGGCCGTTCTCGCCGATCACGCTGACGTTGCGGCCGACGAGTCCGGCCACCGCTCCGTCGAAACCCTGCCCGAGTAACAGGCGTTGGGAGACGACACGCGTGTTCTTGCCGGGAAAGCGCAGCGACATGGCCTCGCTGTCCAGCGCGGCGGGAAGGCCGTCGATGGAAAGGTCTTGCACGCCGCCTTTCAGGTCGAACGCGCGGCGCTCGTGGACGACGGCGTAGCCGTCGCCGGACACGGCATCGCCGCCGGTGGAAAAGAGTTGGTCGCCATCGGCGCGGTAGAGCGTGAGCGCGGTACGCTCATCGGCGGCAAGGGCGGGCAGGGCGACGGCGCAGGCGATCGCGAGTACGAGGGAACGGCGCAGCATGATTCACTCTCTCCGTGGGTGACCCTGACGGATCATACCGGTCGGATCTGAATCCGCGCGATCTTGCGAAGTGCGGCAGGCCTCACTTTCGAGACCTGCCTGCCTGGCTCAGGCGTTCTCGGCTTCCGCCACCGCGTCGCGGATCACCTGCGGCACCTGTACCGGGCGCCCGTTCCTCGGGTCGATCCAGACCATGGTGACGCTGCCGTCGCAATGGATCTTCGTGGCGTCGTCGCTGGTCACGATGCGGTGGCCGATGGTCATGGAGCTCGTGCCGATGCGATTGACGAAAAGCTCGATCTGGATGTCCGCCGGGTATTCGATGGGCATGCGGTAGTTCAACTCGCTGCGCGCCATCACCGGCGTGCCGTCGTCGCCGTACCACTTGCCCGGCAGCTGTTCCAGCCACTTGATGCGTGCCTCCTGCAGATAGACCAGGTAGTTCGCATTGTTGACGTGGTTGTAGGCGTCGAGGTCCTGCCAGCGCACGTCCATCGGCGTGATGAACAGCGGCACGGGCGTCGGGGTGTTCGAGGCTTCAGTGGTCATGCAGTCCTTTTTTTCTTCGCGTCCGGGGCCGCTTTGGCGGCCGGTTTCTTCGTGGCGGCCTTGCTGGCCGCCTTCGTCGTCGCCTTCGTCGCCACCTTGGCGACGGGCTTGGACGGTTTCAGGTGCGGCAGAAGGAACCGGCCGGTATGCGATTCCTTCGTCGCGGCGACCGTTTCCGGTGTGCCACTGACAAGTATACGCCCGCCGCCCGCTCCCCCTTCGGGCCCGAGATCGATCAGCCAGTCGGCTGTCTTGATGACGTCGAGGTTGTGTTCGATCACGACCACGGTATTGCCGTGCTCGACCAGCTTGTGCAGCACGTCGAGCAACTGTTCGATGTCGTGGAAATGCAGGCCCGTGGTGGGCTCGTCGAGGATGTAGAGCGTGCTTCCCGTGTCGCGCTTGGACAGTTCCTTCGACAGCTTCACGCGCTGCGCCTCGCCGCCGGAGAGCGTGGTGGCGCTCTGGCCGAGCTTGATGTAATCGAGGCCGACGGCTCGCAGGGTTTCCAGCTTGCGCGCGATCACCGGTACGTTCTCGAACAGCTTGAAGGCATCTTCCACGGTCATGTCGAGCACGTCCGCGATGGTGTGCCCCTTATAGAGCACTTCCAGTGTTTCGCGGTTGTAGCGCTTGCCGTGGCACACGTCGCAGGGCACGTACACATCGGGGAGGAAATGCATCTCCACCTTGATCATGCCGTCGCCCTCGCAGGCTTCGCAGCGGCCCCCGCGCACGTTGAAGCTGAAACGGCCCGGCGTGTAGCCGCGCTGGCGCGACTCGGGCACCTGTGCGTAGAGCTCGCGCAAGGGCGTGAACAGGCCCGTATAAGTGGCCGGATTCGAACGCGGGGTGCGGCCGATCGGTGACTGGTCGATGTCGACCACCTTGTCGAACAGTTCCAGGCCCTCGATCGAATCGTACGGTGCCGGTTGCTCGCTGGCGCCGTTGAGTTCCATCGCGGCGAGGCGATAGAAGGTGTCGTTGATCAGGGTGGACTTGCCCGAACCGGACACGCCCGTGACACAGGTGAACGTGCCCACGGGGATGCGGACGTCGACGTCCTTGAGGTTGTTCCCGGTGGCGCCCTTGAGTTCGATCCACTGGTCGTCGCGAGCCTGGCGGCGCTTGGCCGGCACCTGGATGCCGCGCTCTCCGCTGAGGTACTTCGCCGTGACCGAGCGGGGCGACGCCAGCACCTGTTCGAGCGTACCCTCGGCGACGATGTGGCCGCCGTGCACGCCGGCGCCCGGGCCGATGTCGAGGATATGGTCGGCGGCGCGGATGGCGTCCTCGTCGTGCTCCACCACGATCACCGTGTTGCCGAGGTCGCGCAGGCGCGTGAGGGTGCCGAGCAGGCGCTCATTGTCGCGCTGGTGCAGTCCGATGGACGGCTCGTCCAGCACGTACATGACACCGACGAGGCCGGCGCCGATCTGGCTGGCCAGGCGGATGCGCTGCGCCTCGCCACCGGACAGGGAGTCGGCCTGGCGGTCGAGCGTGAGGTAATTGAGGCCGACGTCGTTGAGGAAGGTGAGGCGCTCGCGAATCTCCTTCACGATCTTCACCGCGATTTCGCCGCGCCAACCCGGCAGCTTCAGCTTCTCGAAGAAGGACAGGGCATTGTCGATCGCGAGCGATGTCAGTTCAGGGATCGCGCGATCGGCCACGAACACGTTGCGTGCCGACGGGTTGAGACGTTGCCCGCCGCAATCCGGGCACGGATGATCGGCGATGTAGCGAGCCAGTTCCTCGCGTACCGCGGCGGATTCCGTTTCGCGGTAGCGGCGCTCCAGGTTCGGCAGGATGCCCTCGAACTTGTGCTCGCGGGTCACCTTGCCGCCGCGCTCGGTGATGTAGCGGAACGGGATGAGTTCGCGGCCGGAACCGTTCAGGACGGCGTTCTGCACCGATTTCGGCAACTCGCGCCAGGGCGTCTCCGGATCGAAGCCATAATGCTTCGCCAGTGAAACGATCATCTGGTAGTAGTAGGCGTTGCGACGGTCCCAGCCGCGGATGGCGCCACCGGCAAGACTGAGCTCGGGGTGCCCGACCACGCGCGAGGGATCGAAGACCTGGGTGACGCCCAGGCCGTCGCAGGTCGGGCAGGCGCCGACCGGAGAGTTGAACGAGAACAGGCGCGGTTCGAGCTCCGGCAGCGAGTAGTCGCACATCGGGCACGAGAAGCGCGAGGAGAACAGCTGCTCCGTCGCTTTCTTGTCGTCCATGTCGACGAGGATCACGATGCCGTCACCGAGGCGCAACGCGGTCTCGAACGACTCGGCCAGGCGCTGCTTGATGTCCTCGCGCGGACGGAAGCGATCGATCACCGCCTCGATGGTGTGCTTCTGGCGCAGCGTCAGCGGCGGCACGGCGTCGAGGTCGTACACCTCGCCGTCGACGCGCGCGCGGACGAAACCCTGGGCGCGCAGCTGGTCGAACACCTGCACGTGCTCGCCCTTGCGCTCCCGGATGACCGGCGCGAGGAGCATCCAGCGCTTGTCCGGGTCCAGTGCCATGGCCGTGTCGACCATCTGGCTGACGGTCTGTGCTTCCAGGGCGATGCCGTGAGTCGGGCAACGGGGGGTGCCGACGCGCGCGTAGAGCAGGCGCAGGTAGTCGTACACCTCGGTGATCGTGCCGACGGTGGAACGGGGGTTATGCGACGTCGACTTCTGCTCGATCGAGATGGCCGGCGAGAGGCCTTCGATCGTGTCCACGTCCGGCTTTTCCATCATCGAGAGGAACTGCCGCGCGTAGGCGGACAGCGACTCGACGTAACGACGCTGGCCTTCGGCGTAGATCGTGTCGAAGGCGAGCGAGGATTTGCCGGACCCGGACAGCCCCGTGATCACGATCAGGCGATCGCGGGGGAGGTCGAGGTCGATATTCTTGAGATTGTGCGTGCGGGCGCCGCGGATGCGAATGCTGTCCATGTGCCGACGTAAATGGGGGAAGTCGCTGACTATACCAAGGGTTTTCGGCCTTCATTCCGTATCGACCTTTGACAGGTCATCACATTTGTTATGCGGGACCGGAACCCTGCCGGATGTGGGTTACCCGGAGGGCCGCGCGCGGCTACCATGGCCCGGCCCCGGGGAGGGGTCGAAGCCACCCATTCGAAGAGGAAGACACGCATGCGTAAGTGGACAGGGATCGCCGCCGGCCTGGTGCTGGCGGGTTGTGCGGGACAGGCGCTGGCGGCGCCGCCCTCCGAGCAGCAGGTGCGCCAGCTGATGGATGCCGTCGGCATGGGCCGCATGCTCAGCCAGATGAACAGCCAGATGGCGGGCGTGATGCAGAACGCGTTGCCTTGCGTGCCGGCCAGCTATTGGCAGGGTTTCGTGGATGCCAATGCCACCAACCAGTTGATCGGACGGATGGTTCCGGTCTACCAGAAGCATTTCACGGCCGAGGATATCGACGGCCTGCTCAAGTTCTACCGCTCGCCCCTGGGCCAGAAGGTGATCACGCAGATGCCGGCGACCATGGCCGAAGGCATGCAGATCGGCAAGCAGTGGGGCCAGGAACGCGGCCAGCAGATGATCGCCCAGTTGCAGAGCCAGGGCACGCTGAACCAGCAGGGCCAGTGCCCGGCGGCCGGCGCGGCGGCGAAACCGGCTCCGGCCCCCGCCCCGGCGGCGCCTGCGAAGAAGAAGTAGTTCCGGCGGGGAGAGTGGGGCGCGGCGGGGGGAGCCGCCTTCGGCGGCATCGCCGACAGGGTCGGCTCCCACCAAGCCAGGCCGGTTCCCATCCTGATCAGGCCGGCTTCCATCCCGAGCCAGGCGGTTCCCATCGAGGCCCTTGCCCGGTGGGAGCCGACCCTGTCGGCGATTCCCGTCCACCGGACGGAAGCTAAGGCCATGTTTTCAAACCAATGTCTTCCAGGGAGGCCGACCAGGGCCCGTCCCCGCATTCCGGCCTTAACCAACTGATTGACCTTGCCTTTTGGGCCCCGCTATAATTCGCGATTCGCAACACCCGCAAGACCCTAAAAAGAACTACATAATCAGCAACAGGAAACAACCATGAGCTACGCAGTCATCAAGACCGGTGGCAAGCAGTATCGTGTGATGGCAGGTGAAATCCTGCGCGTCGAGCTGCTCCCCGCCGAAGTCGATTCCACCATCCAGTTCGACCAGGTCCTCCTGGTGGGCGAAGGTGAATCGATCACCGTTGGCGCCCCGCTGGTCGCCGGTGCCACCGTCAGCGCGAAGGTTCGCGCCCACGGCCGCGCCGATAAGATCCGCATCGTCAAGTTCCGTCGTCGCAAGCACTACAAGCGCACGCAGGGACACCGTCAGCATTACACCGAAATCGAGATCACGGGCATCAACGCCTGAGTCGCCGGAGGATATAAGTCATGGCACATAAAAAAGGCGTAGGTTCCAGCCGTAACGGCCGCGATTCGAACCCGAAGTACCTCGGCGTGAAGATCTACGGTGGCCAGGCTGTCGAAGCCGGTAACATCATCGTTCGCCAGCGTGGCACCAAGTTCCACGCCGGCGTGGGCGTCGGCCTCGGCCGCGACCACACCTTGTTCGCGCTGGTCGACGGCACCGTGTCGTTCAAGACCCGCGGCGAAAAGGGCCGCAAGTTCGTCGACGTCGTCCAGGCGTAAGCCTCTTCGACGCGATAGCGAAGGCCCCGCCATAGGCGGGGCTTTTCGTTTGTACGGCGGCATCACTTCTACCAGGCCATCTTCCATGAAATTCGTCGACGAAGCGCAAATCAGAGTCTCGGCCGGTGACGGCGGCAACGGCTGCGTGAGCTTCCGTCGTGAAAAATTCATTCCGTTCGGCGGCCCCGATGGTGGCGACGGCGGTAACGGCGGTTCGGTGTGGCTGGTGGCCGACGAGGGGCTCAACACCCTCGTCGATTTCCGCCACATGCGCTCGTTCAAGGCGCCGCGCGGGCAGGGTGGCATGGGTAGCCAGATGTACGGCAAGGGCGGCGAAGACATCGAAGTCCGCGTTCCGGTCGGCACCGTGGTGACCAATGTCGACACCGACGAGGTCATCGGCGACCTCACCATGCACGGCCAGCGCCTCAAGGTGGCGCAGGGTGGGCGCGGCGGGCTGGGCAATATCCACTTCAAGAGTTCGGTCAACCGGGCTCCGCGCAAGTCCACGCCGGGTACGCCGGGCGAGGTGCGCGACCTGAAACTCGAGCTTCGCCTGTTGGCCGATGTCGGCTTGCTCGGGTTCCCCAACGCCGGCAAGAGCACCTTCATCCGTGCCGTGTCGGCGGCGACGCCTCGCGTGGCGGATTATCCCTTCACCACCTTGCACCCGAACCTGGGCGTGGTGCGCATCGGTACCGACCAGAGCTTCGTGATCGCCGATATCCCGGGGATCATCGAGGGGGCCGCCGATGGTGCGGGCCTGGGCATCCAGTTCCTGCGCCATGTGTCGCGCACCAGCCTGTTGCTGCACGTGGTCGATATCCGGCCGATCGACGGCTCCGATCCCGTGGAGCAGGTTCGTGCGATCGAGCACGAGTTGCAGCAGTTCGACACCGAACTGGTCGACCGCCCCCGCTGGCTGGTGATCAACAAGTCCGACGTGATCGACGACGAGGACGAGCTCAAGCGCGTGGTCGACGACATCGTCGCGCGGCTGGAGTGGACGGCGCCGTGGTTCGTCGTTTCCGCCGCGGGCCAGGTCGGCACGTGGGATGTGTGCCTGAAGGTGCAGCAGTTCTTCGATGCCGAGCGCGTCGCGCGCCGCGAACGTACCGAGGCTGCGGACGATGTCCGCATGCGCGGCGAAGACTGAGGGTGGGAGGTGGGAGCCGACCTTGTCGGCGATGGGTGCTTGCCATTTAACCCGGGCCCGCTGCCGCGGGATCTCCGCTGAAGCGGCTCCCACAATATAGGGCAACAAAAAAGCCGGCGTAAGCCGGCTTTTTTGCGAACGGCGATGTCGCGCAGGCTTACGCCAGGTCGCGGATCTTCGCGTTCAGGCGGCTCTTGTGGCGAGCGGCCTTGTTCTTGTGGATCAGGCCACGGGCGGCGTAGCGATCCATCACCGGCACGGCGACGGCATACGCGCTGACGGCGCCAGCCTTATCCTTGGCGTCGATCGCCTTGACGACCTTCTTCAGTGCGGAACGCACCATGGAACGCGCGCTGACGTTGCGCAGACGGCGCTGCTCCGACTGACGCGCACGCTTCTTCGCGGACTTGATGTTGGCCAAGGTAAAGCTCCAGAGTTCGGTTGGTTTTAAAAAAGACGCTCATTTTGAAGCCAAAGACGGGTTGCGTCAATAGCTTAGCCCCCGCGCGGGCGGGTCGGCGGACGGGAAGGGCGGACTGCCCCGGAAATTCCAGATGGCGGACTGTCCTCCGCCCCGGCGCCGCTGTCAAACTAGGGGTTTGTTCCAGGTATTCCTCGTCCGGATGAAAACCCCCAGTCTCCTTCGCGGCATGCTCAGCTTCAGTGGCATGACCATGGTGTCCCGCGTGCTCGGTCTGGTCCGCGACATGGCTATCAACGCCTCGTTCGGTGCCAATGCCGCGACGGACGCCTTCTGGGTGGCTTTCCGCATCCCCAACTTCATGCGGCGGCTGTTCGCCGAAGGCTCGTTCTCGACGGCCTTCGTGCCCGTCTTCACGGAAGTGAAGGAGACCCGTCCGCACGAGGACCTGAAGCGGCTGATGTCGCTGACCGCCGGCACCCTTGGCGGCGTCCTGCTGGTGGTGGTGGCCCTGGGCGTGATCTTCGCGCCACAAGTGACAGCCCTCTTTTCGCCGGGCGCGGTCGAGGCACCGGAAAAATTCGGTCTCACCGTCGACCTGTTGCGGCTGACCTTCCCCTTCCTCCTGTTCGTCTCGCTCACCGCCCTGAGCGGCGGCGCGCTGAACAGCTTCCACCGGTTCGGACTGCCGGCGCTGACGCCGGTGATCCTCAACCTCTGCATGATCGCCGGGGCGCTGTGGCTCGCGCCGAAGCTGCACACGCCGATCATGGCGATGGGCTGGGCCATCCTCGTGGCCGGCGCGCTGCAACTGGTTTTCCAGATGCCCGCGTTGAAGCAGCTGGACCTGCTCACGCTGCCGCGTTGGGGCTGGAGTTCGCCGGATGTGCGCCGGATCATGCGGCTGATGGTGCCGACCCTGTTCGGCTCCTCGGTCGCGCAGATCAACCTGCTGCTCGACACGGTGATCGCCTCGCTGCTCGTCGCCGGTTCGCAGAGCTGGCTGTCGCAGGCCGACCGCTTCCTGGAACTGCCGCTGGGCGTGTTCGGCGTGGCGCTGGGAACGGTGATCCTGCCCTCGCTGTCGCGCCACCACGTGACCACCGACAAGGAAGGTTTCTCGCGCGCGCTGGACTGGGGCCTGCGCACGACGCTGCTGATCGCCGTGCCGGCGATGTTCGGCCTGATGATCCTTTCGGTGCCGCTGGTGGCCACGATCTTCCAGCATGGCCGGTTCACCGCCTTCGACACGCGGATGGCGTCCTTGTCGATCTCGGCGCTGAGTTTCGGCTTGCCCGCCTTCGCCCTGGTCAAGGTCGTGTTGCCGGCCTTCTACGCGCGCAAGGACACGACGACCCCGGTCCGCGCCGGCGTGGCTTCGCTGGTGGCCAACATGGTCTTCAACGTGGCCTTCCTGGCGTTGCTGTTCTTCCTCTGGGCGACCCCGGCGCAGAAGGCGGGATCGTGGATGGAGGCGATCGCCACGATCCCGGGACTGCACATGGCCCTGGGCATGGCCAGCGCCCTGGCCAGCTATCTCAACCTGCTGCTGCTCTGGCGCTGGCTGGGCAAGGCCGGCGTGTATACGCGCCAATCCGGCTGGGGCCGTCATCTGGCCCGCCTGGGCGTCGCCTGCGCGGTGATGGTGTCCGTCCTGCTCGCCGGCCTGCATGTCTGGCCGGAATGGAGCGCGGTCGAGAAATGGGAGCGGGTATGGCGCCTGGCCGTGCTGGTCGGTGCCGGCGGCGGCGCTTACGTGGGTACGCTATTCGCGATGGGTTTCCGCCTGCGCGACCTGCGCGCCCGGTGAGGCGCACGGCGTCGCATTGTGCGGCGCAATGGGGCGGCTATACTGGCCTGATGGCTTTTATTCCGCATCGATCCAAGGGCGCCCCGGCATGACGCTGCGACTTCATCGCGACGACGACGGCCCATGCCTCGCACCCGAAGGCAGCGTGGTCGCGATCGGCGCGTTCGACGGGCTGCACCTGGGCCACCAGGCGATCCTGTCCGAGGTGCGCCAGCGGGCCGAAGCGCGCGGCCTGGCCCCCGCCGTCATCACCTTCGAACCCTTGCCCCGCGCCTTCTTTTCGAAGGAGCCGGTGCCGCGCCTTTCAGGGGTTCGCGAAAAGGCCGAGGGCATGACGGCCGCCGGCATCCGCGAGTTGCTCTCGTTGCGCTTCGACCAGGCCTTGACCGCGATGTCCGCCGAGGACTTCGTCCGCAAGGTGATCGTCGGCCGCATGGCCGCGCGCGAAGTGTGGGTGGGTGAGGATTTCCGCTTCGGCCACCGTCGCGGTGGCGATTTCGCCCTCCTGCAGGCGATGGGCGCCGACCTCGGCTTCACCGCGCACGCGGTGCCACCGGTACGGGTCGACGGCGAACGGGTGTCGTCGTCCCGGGTGCGCACGCTGCTGGCCGAAGGCCGTTTCGGTGAGGCCGCCCGCCTGCTGGGACGGCCGTTCGTCATCGACGGCCATGTGGAACACGGCCAGCAGCTGGGCCGCACCCTTGGATATCCCACCGCCAACGTCCATCTCAGTGAACGGGTGAGCCCGATCCATGGCATCTTCGCCGTGCGCATCGGCATCGGCGACGGTCCCTGCAGTTGGCCGGGCGTGGCCAGCCTGGGTTACCGGCCGACGGTGAACGAGGTGCGCGAGCCGCTGCTCGAAGCCCACCTTTTCGATTTCTCCGGCGATCTCTACGGCCAGCGCATCGGCGTGGAGTTCGTTCGGAAACTGCGTGACGAAGAAAAATTCGACGGCCTCGACGCCCTGACCGCGCAGATGCGCCAGGACGAGATCGCCGCCCGGCAGGCCCTTGGGATGAACCCCATACTTGTCGATGCCCCAGAAACCCACGGTTCCCAGCGATGACCCAGGATTACAAGAACACCATCAACCTGCCGCAGACGGATTTCCCGATGCGTGGCGACCTGCCCAAGCGCGAGCCGGGTTGGCTGGCCACGTGGGAACGCGTGGGCCGCTATGCGCAGATCCAGGCGCACACGGCGGAGCGCGACAAGGTGTTCGTGCTGCACGACGGCCCTCCCTATGCCAACGGCATGATCCACCTCGGCCATGCGGTCAACAAGGTGCTCAAGGACGTCGTCGTCAAGTCGAAGCTGATGGCCGGTTACCGTGCGCCTTACGTGCCGGGCTGGGATTGCCATGGCCTGCCGATCGAGATCGCGATCGAGAAGAAATTCGGCAAGGCGGGCGACAAGCTCGACGCCGCCACGTTCCGGCAGAAGTGCCGCGAGTACGCGATGGCGCAGATCGACCTGCAGCGCGCCGACTTCAAGCGCCTGGGTGTCCTGGGCGATTGGGAAAAGCCGTACCGCACGCTGGATTTCACCTACGAGGCGGACATGATCCGCGCGCTGGCACGCATCGTCGCCAACGGCCACGTCGTGCGTGGCGCCAAGCCGGTGTACTGGTGCTTCGATTGCGGTTCGGCGCTGGCCGAGGCCGAGATCGAATACGCCGACAAGACCTCGCCGGCGGTGGACGTCGCTTATGACGCGGTCGATCCGGTGTCCTTCGGCGCCTTGTTCGGCATCGCCACGGGCGAAGCGGACATCGCCGTTCCCATCTGGACCACCACGCCGTGGACGCTGCCTTCCAGCCAGGCCGTGTCGCTGGGTGGCGAACTCGAATACGCCCTCGTCGAAGGGCCGTCGCGTGGTGGCAAGCCGCTGCTGCTGGTGATCGCCTCGGCGCTGGTCGAGAAGGCGTTGGCGCGTTACGGCGTGGAGACCGTGAACGTGCTCGCGCGCGTGCAGGGCGCGGTGCTGGAGAACCAGCCGCTGCGTCATCCGTTCTACGACAAGCACGTGCCGATCATCCTCGGCGACCACGTGTCCGACGAGGACGGCACCGGTGCCGTGCATACCGCGCCCGACCACGGCGCGGAAGATTTCGTCGTCGGCCAGAACTATGGCATCGGCACGCTCAACTACGTCGACGGCCGTGGTGTCTATCGGGCCGACCTGCCCCTGGCGGGCGATGTCTCCTTCGCCGGTGTGCACATCTGGAAGGCGAACGACCAGATCGTCGACCTGCTGCGCGACCGTGGCGTGCTGCTCGCCTCGGCGAAGCTCACGCACAGCTACCCACACTGCTGGCGGCACAAGACGCCGGTGATCTTCCGCGCCACGCCGCAGTGGTTCATCGGCATGGAGCAGGCCGACCTGCGCCGCACCACGCTCACGTCGATCAAGGCCGTGCGCTGGGTACCCGGCTGGGGCGAAGAACGCATCGCCGGCATGGTCGAAGGTCGTCCGGACTGGTGCATCTCGCGCCAGCGCACCTGGGGCGTGCCCATCACCCTGTTCGTCGACAAGAACACGCACGACCCGCATCCGGATTCCGTCGAGCTGATGGAGAAGGTCGCGCGGAAGGTCGCGCTGGAAGGCATCGACAGCTGGTTCTCGCTCGATCCACGCGAACTGCTCGGTGACGAGGCGGACAAGTACGAGAAGGTGACCGACGTCCTCGATGTCTGGTTCGATTCCGGCGTCAGCCATTTCGCCGTGATCGGCGCGCGTCCCGAACTGCAGGCCGGCGACGCCAGCGAGTACAAGGTGATGTACCTGGAAGGCTCCGACCAGCACCGCGGCTGGTTCCAGTCGTCGTTGCTCACCTCGGCGGCGATCCACGGCCGCGCGCCTTACGACCACGTGCTGACCCACGGCTTCACGGTGGATGCGCAGGGTCGCAAGATGTCCAAGTCGCTGGGTAACGGCATCGAGCCGCAGGACATCATGAAGACCCTGGGCGCGGACATCCTGCGCCTGTGGATCTGCTCGACCGACTACCGCAACGAGATGTCGCTTTCGGACGAGATCCTGAAGCGCGTGGCGGACACCTATCGACGCATCCGCAACACCGCGCGCTTCCTGCTCGGCAACCTGGATGGCTTCGATCCGGACAAGCACCTGCTCGCCACCGACGCCTGCCTCGACCTCGACCGGTGGGCCGTGGGACAGGCGGCGGACACGCAGGCGGCGATCGTGGCCGCGTACGAGCGCTACGACTTCCCCGAGATCGTCCAGCGCGTGCAGAACTTCTGCACCAATGAACTCGGCGCGCTGTACCTCGACATCACGAAGGACCGCCTCTACACGATGCCGACGGACAGCCGCGGCCGGCGCAGCGCGCAGAGCGCGATGTACCGTATCCTCGAGGCCATGGCCCGTTGGCTGGCGCCGATCGTCAGCTTCACCGCCGAGGAAATCTGGGCGCACATGCCGGGCTCGCGCAGCGAATCGGTGCTGTTCGAGACCTTCTACGAAGGGCTCGACGTGCGCCAGGACGCCGACGCGCGCGGCTGGTGGTCGACCTTGCTGGCCATCCGCGAGACGGCGTCGCGCGTGTTGGAAGGGATGCGCAAGGAAGGCCAGATCGGTGCCTCGCTCGACGCCACGTTGACGATCCATGCCGATATCGCCACCCAGGCGGCGCTGGCTGAATCGGCTTTCGAACTGCGCTTCTTCTTCATCACCTCGGATGTGACGCTCGCGCCGCTGGAAGGCCGTCCGGCGTCCGCCGAGCGGGTGGAGCTGGACGGCGCCGAGGTGTACGTCTCGGCCACGGTCAGCGATGCGGTCAAGTGCATCCGTTGCTGGCACCATCGTCCCGATGTCGGTGTCGACCCGGCACATCCGGAGATCTGCGGCCGCTGCGTGGAGAACGTGACGGGGCAGGGCGAGGACCGCCGCTGGTTCTGACCGGCGGCTTCGCCACATCATCCCTGACACCACCCATGGTCCCCGACGCATGACCGTACGCCCCAAACCCAACGCGCTGTCCTGGCTCTGGCTCGCCGCCGTGATGATCGTGCTCGACCAGCTGACCAAGTGGTGGGCGCTCACCGCCCTGCAGCCGGCCGAGACGCCCCATCCGGTGATTCCGGGCGTGCTCAACTGGACGCTCACCTTCAATACCGGCGCCGCGTTCAGCTTCCTGGCCGATAGCGCCGGCTGGCAGCGCTGGTTCTTCGTCCTGCTGGCGGCCGTCATCAGCGGCACCCTGGGTGTGTGGCTCTCGCGCACCCCGCGCCACGACTGGCGTACCGCCGCGCCCCTGGCGCTGATCGTGGGCGGCGCGCTGGGCAACGTGATCGACCGCGTCCACGCGGCCAAGGTCACCGATTTCATCCAGGTCTACCTGGGCAGCTATCCGTTTCCGGTCTTCAACGTGGCCGATTCCGCCATCAGCGTGGGCGCCGCGGCCCTGATCGTGTTCAGCCTGTTCAGCGGCTCGCCCAAGCCCGCCGTGCGATAATGCGCGGGTTCCGGCGCCCCCAGGGCGCCCAAAGCCCATAGCCACGGCCTCACGGCCACGAGGTCCCCTTGGACATCCTCCTCGCCAATCCCCGCGGTTTCTGTGCCGGCGTCGATCGCGCCATCGCCATCGTCGAGCGCGCGCTCGAATCCTACGGCGCGCCCATCTACGTGCGCCACGAGGTGGTGCACAACCGTTATGTCGTGGAGCGCCTGCGTGCCGACGGCGCGGTCTTCGTCGACGAACTCGACGAAGTGCCCGATGGCGCCACCGTGATCTTCAGCGCCCATGGCGTGCCGAAGGCCGTGCGCGAAGAGGCCGACCGCCGCCACCTCAACGTGTTCGACGCCACCTGCCCGCTGGTGACCAAGGTGCACATGGAAGTCGCGCGCCTGGGCCGCGCGGGGCATGACGTCGTCCTCATCGGCCACGCCGGCCATCCCGAGGTCCAGGGCACGATGGGGCAGTGGAACCGGGCCAACGTGGGTCGTATCTACCTCGTCGAATCCGTCGAGGATGTCGCCGAGCTGATGCCCTCGCAGCCTGACAAGCTCGCCTTCGTCACCCAGACGACCCTCTCGGTGGACGACACCATCGCGATCATCGGCGCCTTGCGCGAGAAGTTCCCCAGCATCGAGGGGCCGCGCAAGGACGACATCTGCTACGCGACGCAGAACCGTCAGGATGCCGTACGCCGTCTCGCCGACGCCGTGGACCTCGTCCTCGTGGTGGGTTCGGTCAACAGTTCCAATTCGAACCGCCTGAAGGAACTGGCCGAGAAACAGGGCGTCACCTCGTACCTGATCGACGGCGCCGAACACATCCAGCGCGGCTGGCTGGAAGGCAAGACCCGCGTCGGCGTCACCGCGGGTGCCTCGGCACCGGAAAAGCTCGTCCAGGAAGTGATCGCCCGCCTGCAATCCTGGGGCTCGGGCAGCGTGCGCGAACTGGATGGCGAGGCGGAAAACATCACGTTCGCCCTGCCCAAGGAGCTGCGCATGGCCGGCTGAGGCTTGCGCCGGGTGCCAAGCTTCCCTAGAATTCCGCTTCTCGCCGGAATAGCTCAGTTGGTAGAGCGCGTCATTCGTAATGATGAGGTCGTAGGTTCGATTCCTATTTCCGGCACCAGCGCCTTTCTCCCGGACTGCCGACGAGCGGTCCCGGAGGACACAAGAAAACCCGCGCCAGCGGGTTTTTTTGTGTCTGTCGTAAGAGCATCGCCGACAAAGTCGGCTCCCACAAGGTAGCTGCAAGCTGGCCGGGTAGCTGCAAGCCGGCCAGTAGCCACAAGCTGGCCAGGTAGCTGCAAGCCGGCCAGTAGCCATAAGCCGGCCAAGTAGCCACAAGCTGGCCAGGTAGCCATAAGCCGGTGGGAGCCGACTTTGTCGGCGATTCGACAGCTACGGAGCGTGATCCGCCGCGTTGTCGTTGAACTGCTTGAAGAACCCCGCGTAGCTCCCGTTCGCCTCGGCGAAGCGCAACGGTTTCACACGCTCGACAAGGATCTCCGTGGCGTCCGGCGTGCTCTCGATCAGACGCATCGTCTCCTCGATGAACGCATCCAGCGGCATCGCGTTCGGATCGTTCTTCTGCCGCTCACCCATCAGTTCGGTCTGCACATAGGGCGGTACCAGTTCCAGCACCTGCACCGACGTGTCCTTCAACTGGTAGCGCAGCGTTTCCGAATACGAATGGATCGCCGCCTTGGTCGCGGAATAGGTCGGAGCGACGGCGAAGGGAAGGAAGGCCAGGCCGGAAGACACCGTGACGATGCTCGCCTTCGGCTGCGCCAGCAGGTGATCGATCAGTGCCGCGGTGAGCCGGATCGGTCCGAGCAGGTTGGTGGTGATGGTGGCTTCGGCGGTATCCGTGCTGCCGTCGGTCAGCCGTTCCGGACGCATGATCCCCGCGTTGTGGATCACCACGTTGAGGGCCGGGAAGTCCTTGCGCAGCTGGGCGGCGAAGCGCTGGATCGCCGCGGGGTTCTCGATGTCCAGCACGGCCGACTTCATGCCGGGATTGGCCTCGATGGTCGCGTCGAGCACGCTCTGCCGGCGCCCTGCGATGACGACCTGGTTGCCGCGTGCGTGGAAAGCTTCCGCCAGCGCCCGGCCGATGCCCGAGCCGCCGCCGGTGATGAGGATCGTGTTGCCTGAGATGTTCATGGGAACCTCGTCGGAGAAAAAGTAGGGATAGGCTAGGCCGGACACGATCCTATGGAAAGTAGGCGCCTAAAAGTTCCATACTTACCGCCTGGGAAGTATGGAGTGCGGACATGGCCGCCAAGACCAAGAAGATCTACGACGAACCCTGCCGTGTATTGGGTGAGCCTTACACCGATCCGGAACTCGATGCCCTCGTGCAGGGCATCATCGAACGCGTGGCCGATCGCTGGACGATGCTCACGCTGGAGGTGCTGGCGGAACATGGCCGCCTGCGTTTTGGCCGTCTCGCCGACCTGATCGGCGGGGTCAGCCAGAAAATGCTGACCAAGACCTTGCGCCAGATGGAAGCCGACGGGCTGGTCACGCGCACGGTCTATCCAGTGGTGCCGCCGCGCGTGGAATACGAACTCACCGGGATCGGCCTGAGCCTCGGCGCCGCCTTTTGCAGCGTATGGTTGTGGGCGGAAAAGCATCGCGCGGACATCGAGGCGGCGCGTGCCGACTACGAAAAGCGTGGTGCCGGCGAGGACTAGTTGCGGCGCCGGCCGGATAGGCCGAGGATGCCGCATGGACCATCCCGTTCACCCCGTCTTCCTCACCGCGCGGCTGCGCCTGGACCGCCTCGCTCCAGCGGACGCGCCGCTCCTGCATGCTTATCGTGGCGACGATGCCGTGGCCCGCTACCAGGGCTGGAAACCGGCGGACGTCGGCGATGCCGAGGCGTTCATCGCGAAGCAGGCCGTCCAGCCCTTCGCCGCGCCCGATAGCTGGTTCCAGCTCGCCATCCGGGAAAAGGATTCCGCCGAACTCGTCGGCGATCTCGGCATCCATTTCCCTCCGGCCCCGGACGGGGCGATCGAGTTCGGGGTATCGCTCCGGCCCGAGCGGCAAGGCCGTGGCTATGCCCGTGAAGCCATGGCCACGGCCCTCGGCCTCGCCTTTGGCGATTGGGGCTATCGGCGTGCCGTGGCCTCGGTGGACCCGCGCAACGTCGCCAGCATCGCGCTGTTGCGCTCGCTCGGCTTCCGCCAGGAGGCCCACCATGTGGAGAGCTATTTCTTTCGCGGCGAATGGGTCGACGACGTCGTCTTCGCCCTGCTGGCGCGTGAATGGCCTCGTCAGGGTTGAGGAAAGGCTACGAGCGATGCGCTACGTCCGTGTCTACGTCATGCAGCCCCCGCAATCCGGCGCCGAATGGGCGGTGCGGGTGGATGCGGAGAAGCCGGTGCGTTTCGAACAGGAACGCGATGCGTTGTCCTATGCGCTGCGCCAGGCCCGCGCGCACCACGCGGGTGGCGCCTCCGTGGAACTGCGGATCGAGGACGACCATGGCCACTGGCGCAGCATGGCCCTTTGAGGCCTAGCCGGCGGCGAGACGTGCCATGGCCGCCGCGCTGGGTGGTGCCAGGTGGAGCAGGGGAGCATCCGGCAGGTAGCGCCAGTCGCTGAGGCGCCGGGGCAGGCGGGCATCGGGATGATCGGCACGAAGGGCATGGATCGCCTCTTCGGCGTTGTCGTAGCGACCGGTTTCGCGATCGCCGTGGAGCGCACGCCAGCGGTGGCCGTGGCGAACGATGCGGAACGGAACATCCGCCGAGGTGAAGACATACTGCGCGAGCACGGACGAACTCCTTTCTTAGCCCGCTCATTCTCACCGCTGCTTCGTGACCGCTGCGTTATACCGATGCGACGCCGGCGTGTCGGCGACACGCGCGGCGTCGTGTGGCGCATTTTACTTGGGTGCTTTCGCCGGCACGAAGGGCGAGACCGGATCGCTGGCCGGGAAGGTCTCTTCCAGGGCGTGGTCCTGGTTCTCGTCGGCGTGCTCCTTGCGGGCCTTCTTCTCGCGTTCCGATTCCGGATGCTTCGGTTGGCTGTGGTCGGGGTGTTTGACGTCCTGGCGGTCGTGGTTCATGGCTGGGCCTCCCGTTGTGGATGAGACCGCCATGGAGCCCCCAGGGACGTGAACGTGCGGTGCGCTTTACGTCAGGGTGTCGCGAGGGTGTTGGTGATGAGGGTGGTGGCCTCGCTGCAGGAAACGTCCCGCAGTTCCTGGCCATCTCCATTGTCCTGACGAGCCTGGTCGATCAGCTTCCTGGCTCTCGCTTCGCCGGCATGGAACGCCGCGCTCGCCGTTCCTCCCGACGTGAGGGTGTCCACCTTCTTTCGGAAGGCGTCGATCTGGCTGCCGGGAAGCCCGCAAAGAAACTGGCCGAAACCCGCCGCTTGCCCCGCGTCGTCCAAGGTGGCGCCGGGTAGACCGGTTTCCTGGGCATGCGCGGGGGTCCAACACGTCCATAGAAGGCTGGTGGCGATAAGGATCGCGCTGGTCGGTCGCATGATATTTCCCCATGTGGTGGTCAGTGCCGCCCCAGGCGACTCCGGGCTGCCATCCTAGCGTGAGCCCCGGCCCTCGTCAGGCTCCGCTTGTCGGCGGCCACCTACCGCTCGTCGGGAAGCGCCTTAACAAGGCTGGGGTCCGGGATAGGCTATCGGAAGGGAAATGCAGGGGAAGCCTACGTGGCCAGTATTCGTTCCCGCCGCGCGGTGCGCGGCGTGTCGTTGATCGAGGTCTTGATGGCCGTGCTGATATTCAGCATCGGTCTCATCGGGCTCGCCGGTTTGTTGATCATCTCGACGCGGTCCAACCAGTCGGCCTTCGTCCGCACGCAAGTGACCTTCCTTGCCAACAGCATGGCCGATCGCATGCGGGCCAACCCCTACGGGCTGTGGAAAGACGATTACTCCGCGACCTATCCATTCACGACGGGCACGATGCCCAAGTGTGACGCGACGGCGCCCTGCAGTCCCGACGACATCGCGTTGCGCGACAAGCTGCTCTGGACAGCACAGCTGCAGGCATTCCTGCCTGGACTGGGGCCGAGCTCGATCGCATGCACGAAGGCCGGCGACCTCGGCTACGACCCCACGGCGCAGATCGGCTTGCGTCCGCCCTTCGGCGGCACATGCACGATGACCATCACCTGGGCCGAACGCGGCATCGGCGGCGGCACGGATGACAACGTCGACGACGGCAATCTGCAATCGTTCACCTGGGTCTTCGAACCATGACCATGCGTATCACTATGCGTCGCGCCATCCGCGGCGTCACCCTGATCGAACTGATGGTCGCGATGGTGCTCGGCCTGCTGGTGTCGGCTGGGATCATCACGCTGTTCCTCTCGACCTCCAGCAGCAACCGGGTGCAGACGCAACTCGCGCGGCTGCAGGAGGACGGCCGCTTCGCCATCGGCAAGCTCAACGACGACCTCAGCATGGCCACCGGCATGTATTGCAACAACACCGGCGGTGTCGCAACGAAGACCACGTCGGACGTCTACCTGGACGGCCTGCGCACGCCGCGCATCCTCGCCAAGAACTTCCTGGACGTACCCGCGTTGTTCGAGAACACGACCCCATGGGGTGGGGCCTCGGGTGAGTCCGGCGTCAATTATCCGGCCGCGCCGACAGCGCCGTATGCGATGCCGTCCTTCATGTTCATGCGCGGCTACAACTGCACGGGCACGGGCGCGTGCCTCCCGATTCCGGTGACGTTCCTCGGCGGCAAGCTGAACACGGCGGGGACCGCGGTAGGCAATCGCGTCGTGGGCACTGATGTCCTTACGTTGCGTTACCTGGATTCTTCGCGCGGCTGGCGCCTGGGCGACACCAACAAGGTGGTGCCCGACCTGACCGGTAATACGCTGAAGGAAATCCAACTGGCTCCGACGGCTACCGAACCGCCGATTTCGGAATTCAAGAGCGGCATGGCGCTCGTCGCCGACTGCTCCAGCGCGCAGGTGTTCGCGGTGACCGGCAGCACGACGGCAAAGCTCGTGCCGGCGGCGGCGAGCAATTTCATCACGCCGCTGGCGTTGCAGCCGCAGTCGGCTCCGCGCCTGTTCGACTTCGTCAATGACATGCAGAACGTCACGTACTACGTGCAGGTGGTCAGCGACAACGGATCGGACACTGGCGTGAAAACCGGCGCGCTGATGCGCCGGGTCAACGGCACCACCGTTTCGGTACCCGACCAGGAATTGATTCGCGGCGTGGAGCGCCTGACCTTCCGCTACGGCGTGGAGGATGCCAATGGCGCCGTGCGATTCCTCACCGCCGACCAGGTCGACTCACGTGTGAACAAGACGGTGACCTGTCCGCCGACGGCGAACACCCTGACGACGAGCGATCCGGGATGCCTGTGGCGCGCGGTGAAGAGCATCGAGGTGTCGTTGCTGCTTTCGAGCCAGGTCACCATGCCGACCCTCACCACGCCGGAAACGGCCTTCCTGTATACGCCCGATAGCAGCAACGGCAATTTCGCGCCGGTCTATCCGGCGCAGTCGGGCACGGCGGGTCTCGCCATCAAGCCGTCCCAGCAAGGGTTCGACGACAAGCGTCTCCGCCGTCAGTTCACCTCGCTGGTGATGCTGCGCAACTACAACCCCTGATGCGACGCGTTCCGGAGCAGACATGAAACGCTTTCCCCTTCATCGAGCATGGCAGGCGCCACGGCGGCAGGCTGGCGTCGTGCTCGTGATCGCGCTGATCTTCCTCCTGCTGATCACGATCCTCGCCATCGCCGCGTCCGGTACGTCACTCATGCAGCTGCGTCTCGCTGGCGGCCTGCGCAGTTCCCAGTTGGCCGACTTCGGTGCGGAATCCGCCCTTCGTGGCGCGGAGTGGCGCTTGTGGACGGCGAGCAATCTCGACCCCATGGCATGCACCACGTCAGGTCCCGTTTGCTACAAGTACGATGCCACCGTATCGAACACCGATGTGGAAGCGTTCCGTAATTCGCCGGGCTGGGTGGACACGGGAAGCACGGTGTATTCCGCCGGTACGCTCACGGCGGAAAGCGCGGACAAGACCTTCAAGCTGACCAAGGACCCGGTGTACATCATCGAAGACCTGGGTGTGGAGCTGCCGTCGGGCGCCGGCTCGCAGCACGAGTCGGGACAATCCTCGCCGGGTACCGGCAACACCAGCGTCGACAGCCATATCTACCGGATCACTTCCCGCTCGACCGGAGCGAACGACAACACGGTCCGAGTCATCGAGACCACGTTCGCGGCCAAGGCCAACTGAGAGATATCGTCATGAGCGCATCCCACCGCCTGCTTTCGGCCACTACCGTGCTGGTCCTGACGATGCTCGGGGGCCTGCCTGGATTGGCCAGTGCAGACAGTACCAATCTTGGCGCCATTCCGCCCGATCTCACGACATCCGTGGCGCCCAATGTCGCCGTGACCTTCGACGATTCCGGGTCGATGCAGAGTTTCTACATGGGCGACAACCGGCCGTTCGACAACAAGTCGTGGCAGGACACGGTAAGCGGCAACACGGGCTACTACATGCCCTGGGTCTGCGCGGGTGTCATCGATCCTCGTATCACCGACAAGACGGATCTCCGTTCGGAGGCGATGAACGGTGTCTATTTCAATCCGAACATTTCGTATACGCCGCCCGTGCGGGCCGATGGCACAGCGTTCCCGAATGCGGACGCGACATTGGCCTCCGTGTGGATGAATGGTATCGATGTCAATCGCCGCATCAATAAGCAGGCAACGTCCGCAGCCGCTTACCGGAACAATGGTAACAGCCAGGGCGATGCGTTCGATGGCCGCCAGGCCAACTTGCTCGGCGTGGTCGTGACGGATAAGAAAGGCAACGTCACCGATAACCGCTGGCGCTGCACACCCAACGCCACCAGTCCTTTCAACGGTACCTATACCGATCCCAACGGCCTGAAACCGATCGGCGGTCCCTACTATTGGCGCCTCAAGAGCACGGCCAATATCAAGAAATCCGATGGAACGGTCGACACCAGCGTGCTCTACAACTCCGCCAACTGGGAAGCGGTGGCCGTTCCATCCAGTAAATACCAGGATTTCGCGAACTGGTTCGCCTATTACCGCACGCGCAACATGATGACGCGTACGACCATGTCGCAGGCCTTCGCAAAGATCGGCAATTCGATCCGCATCGCCTGGCAGAACATGAAGAATCCGACTTCCACCACCACCACGGATCTTTCGGTGCGTTTCGGTGCGACGGCGAACTTGCAGGACATCGGCGACCTCACGTCGACGGTGCGCCAGAGTTTCTTCGACTGGATTTTCCAGGTCGTCGGCGGCAATGACACACCCGCGCGCGCGGCGACCATCCGTGCGTCGAACATCTTTCGCGCCGGACTGACCAAGGACGCGAACGATCCCTACTGGAACGGTCTTTCCGGCAACGACAGCGCCGATCTGGTCTGCCGCAGAAATTTCCACATGCTGGTGACGGATGGTTACTGGAACGAGACCGATCCCACGCTTCCGGCGGCAAGTGCCGACGGCGCCCCGGCCATGGGGTCCACCAATACCAGCCAGGTCAACCAGACGCTGCCCGACAAGACGGCCTATTCGACCAGCGACACCGTGTCGAAGATATACGGCAACGTTTCCGGTACCGTCTACACCTCGTCCATGGCGAATATCGCCTGGTATTTCTGGGCGACCGATCTCCAGCCCAAGCTGAAGGACGGAGTCAAGCCGTACTTGCCGGACCTGACGTCGTCGTCCGTGGTGGATCCGGATGCTCCCACCAAGAACGTGGATGTCTACTGGAATCCTTCCAATGACCCCGCTACATGGCAGCACGTCTCGCAGTTCTACGTGACGCTGGGCGTTGCCGGTTCCCTCGATTTTCCGAATGACCTCACCGCGCTTAAGGCAGGCACGAAAGCGTGGCCCCGGCCAGTCAACAATTCCCCACAGGCCGTCGACGACACATGGCACGGTGCGGTGAACAGCCGTGGCGGTTTCTTCAACGCATCCGACCCGACAACCCTGGTCAACAGCCTGGTGAACATCATCAAGTCGGTGCTTGCCACGACATCGAGCGCGGTTTCCGCAGCCTTGAGCTCCGGTGTGATCAGCACGGATGCGGTGACCTATGTTCCCAGCTTCTCGTCGACCGACTGGTCGGGCAAGCTCGAGGCTTATGCCGTGACATCCAGCGGTGGCCGTGGAAGCCTGCTATGGGAAGCAGGCAAGGCGCTCACCGATCGCACGGACTCACGCATCATCGTGACCAGCGCCGGCCCGGGCGAAGGGAAGGGCGTCGAGTACCTGTACGCCAACATGACGGCGGCACAGAAGGCGATCATGAACATCGCCCAGCCCGACCCGATTCCCGCCAATGTGATCAGCGACACCAACGGCGAGAAGCGCGTCAACTGGGTCCGTGGTGTCCGCACCGATGAAGGCACCCTGCTGCGCACGCGCACCTCGTTGCTGGGCGCGATCGTCAACGCGCAGCCTGTGTACGTAAGCTATCCCTCGAGTGGATATCGCGACTTCTTCCCCCCCATCGATGCCAGCACCCCGGCGCCCGAAACGGCTGCCTACACGAGTGATCCGAAGAAGAGCTATTCACAGTTCGTCGCCGATCACCTCGATCGTCAACCGATACTCTATGCGGCCGCGAACGACGGCATGTTGCATGCTTTCGACGCACGCCTGGCCGCACAGAGCGGATCCTCGCCCGGGCGGGAGCAGTGGGCCTACGTGCCCTCCGCTTCCTACCAGAAGCTCTGGTACTTCTCGAGGAAGAACAATTTCAGCTACCAGCCGACGGTGGACGCCACGCCGATCTATCGGGACGTCTACTTCAGCCAGGCCCGCCCCACATCGACGATCGGTTGGCACACCATCCTCGTGGGTGGCCTTCGTTATGGCGGCCGTGGCATCTATGCGCTGGACATCACCGATCCCACGGGTGCCAGTGCCACCGCCGTGGCGGGCAAGGTACTCTGGGAATTCAATTCCGACTCGGTGGGCGGTGCGAACCTGGGTTATACCTTTGGCCAGCCCAATATCGGCCGCCTGAAGAGCGGTAAGTGGGTCGTGCTGGTGCCAGGCGGTTATTTCCCGACCGATAGCCTCGATCCGGCCTACAACGCCACCGCGGCATCGAACAAGTTCAGTTCGCTCTTCGTCCTGGATGCGCAGACGGGTGCGGTGTTGAAGGAGTTTCAGACGCCGACGACCTATGGCGGCAGCGCCGTCACCAGCTTCGGACTGGCATCTCCGGTGCTGGGCGACTACGACAACGACCAGGTCGACGATGTCGCCTTCGCGGGCGATCTCGCGGGAAACCTGTGGCGTTTCGACCTGCGTGACATCAGCACGGGTACGGTCGACCTCATCTATCGTCCGACCAGCGGCAGCCCTGCGAACACGGTTCCCGGCGACCAGCCGATCACCGTGATGCCGCGACTGTTCCCCGACCCGAACTCGCAATACTTCATGGTCGTGTTCGGCACGGGCAAGTTCCTGGGCGACGACGACCGCACCACGACGGGTGCGAAGACCCAATCCGTCTACGGTATACGCGATCCGGGCCTGGGCAATACGACCGGCCTGCCGTGGACCCGCTCGAATCTGGTCGCGCAAGACCTGGTCGAAGACGCGAGCTTCAACCGTGGCTTGACCAGCAACGCGGTCGCGGGCAGCACGGGAGGGTGGTACTTCGACCTCGACGTGTCCGCGGGCGAGCGTGTCGTCGTCACGCCCACGGCGTTGTTCAATACCAACCGAGCGATCATCACCACGCTGATCCCGACCAGCCCCGACCCATGCAACCCCGGTCGTGCCGGTGCGTTGATGGTCGTTGACGCGGCGACGGGCGGGCCGGGTGCGGGCGTCGTCGGCACCGGTTCCTTTGGCGCCGGTTACTCGCTCGCCGGTGCGCGCGTCGACAATCCACCCGCGACGGGCAGCCTCGCCGCGGCGACCCTCATCGGTGGCGGCACCACCCTCGTTCCTGGGGTCACGCTGAAGGGTACATCCACCGCATTCTCGGTAGGCTCTCCCATCTGGCGTCGTCGTTCCTGGAGAATCCTCAATGACCAGTAAGCTTCGCCCCGTACGTGGCTTCACCCTCCTCGAACTGATGATCGTGGTCGTCGTCATGGCCATCCTGGCGACGATCGCGATCACCCAGTATGGCCGTTACGCCTACCGTGCACGCCGGGCGGATGGCCAGGAGTTGCTCATGCGCGTCGCCAACGCGCAGGAACGCTACTACGCCACGTTCAACCACTACGGCGATGACCCGGTGACGGGCGATCTCAAGCTCGGCAGCGCCACATCGGAGAAGGGGTACTACAAGGTCACCATCAACTCCGACGATCTGACCAAGACCTATACAGCGACGGCCGTTCCGCAAGGAGACCAGAGCGAGGACGTCTGCGGTTCGCTGAGCATCGACTCCACCGGAACGAAATTGCCGGCGTCGACGGACACGACGAGAAACACCAACGGGCGTTGCTGGTGATGCGCGCGCTGACGGTTGGTACAACCGGGGTGAGGGAGCGACCAGCCGGGCTTTCCCTGATCGAGCTGATGGTGACCATTTTCGTCCTGGCCATCCTGGCGGCGGTAGCGATACCCAGCTTCCGTTCGGTGATGAGCCGGGGCGACATCGCCAATGCGATCAATTCCCTCTCGGCGGACATGCAGTTCGCGCGTGGGCAGGCGGCGAGCCAGCACCGTTTCGTATCGATCTGCCGCAGCACCACGGGCACGGAATGCCAGGAGGCGACATCCGATCCCTTCGACTACGACGCTGGTTGGATCGTGTATTCCTACGACGTAACTGCGGATGGTGCGAACCAGGCCTTCGTCACCGGCGAGAAGAACATGGACATTCTTCGCTACACGCCGCAGATCCGGGGCGTGTCCCTGCGCGGGACGGACGGCTCGATCTTCACCTTCAACCAGACCGGTGAATTCGTGACCAGTACAGGCCGTACCACGCTGAACTTCGTGGCGTGTGCGCGTAAGCCAGGCGACCCGGTCAGCCAGGTCGGCACGAATGAAGAGGGCAGGCAGGGCTCGCTGTTGACCCTGCGTGCTTCCGGTGCGATCACGGTGACACCCTTGCCCCTGACCTCATCCTGTTTCCCCTGACCCGACCTTGACGGTCTGGCGGATTCTACGTAGAATCCCGCGCTCGATGGGCGGTTAGCTCAGCGGTAGAGCACTGCCTTCACACGGCAGGTGTCACAAGTTCGATCCTTGTACCGCCCACCATCGAATCCTGAAGACCCGGCCACGCGCCGGGTTTTCTTTTGGGTCACACCATGGTTCCCGGGGCTAAAATGCGCCGGCTCACCCAGCGGACACCGCCATGCACGAAGCCCTCGCCGATCTCCACCTGTTGACCCTCACGCCCTGGAAGATCATCGGTCTCCTGGGCACGTTGCTCTTCACCGCGCGCTGGTTCGTCCAGTTTTATGCGACCCGGAAGAACAAGAAGGTCACCGTGCCCATGTCCTTCTGGTACCTGTCGGTCAGCGGCAGCGTGCTGACGCTCGCCTATTTCATCTGGGGCAAGAACGATTCGGTGGGCATCATCCAGACGGCCTTTCCGATGATCGTGTCGTTCTACAACGTGTTCGCGCACCTGAAGCATCGCGAGCGGGGGGAGACGGTAAAGCCAGGTGGGCCGGAGGAGACTTGAGGGCTGGGGTTGGGTGACGGTTTGGCGAGCACCCGATCGCCGCTTAAGCGGCTTCCCACCGGGGGCTTCCTACCAGTTGCATCCCACCAGTGACTTCTCACTAGCGGCTTCCCACCCGAAGGTGGGAGCCGTCTTCAGTCAGGGTCGTAGTCGAGGTAGGGGGCTAGCCAGCGTTCGGCTTCGCGGCGTTCCCAGCCCTTGCGCCGGGCGTAGTCCTCGACCTGTTCGCGGCTGACCCTGCCGACCACGAAGTACTGGCTGTCGGGGTGGGAGAAATACCAGCCGGATACGGCGGCCGTGGGGTACATGGCGAAGCTGTCGGTGAGCTGGATCGACGTGTGTTCGGTGGCCTGCAGCAGGTCGAACAAGGTCCGCTTCTCGGAATGTTCCGGGCACGCGGGATAGCCCGGGGCCGGGCGGATGCCGCGATACCGCTCCGCGACAAGGGCGTCGTTGTCCAAGGCCTCGTCGGGCTGGTAACCCCAGAACTCCTTGCGCACGCGCTCGTGCATGCGTTCGGCGAAGGCTTCCGCCAGACGGTCGGCCAGGGCCTTGAGCAGGATCGAGGAGTAGTCGTCGTGCACCGCCTCGAAGCGGGCCACGTGCTCGTCGATGCCGATGCCCGCGGTCACGGCGAAACCGCCGATCCAGTCCTGTACACCACTGTCCTTCGGCGCGACGAAATCCGACAGGCAGAAGTCCGGACGATCGGCCGGTTTATCCACCTGCTGGCGCAAGTGGTGCAGGGTGGTCACCGCCTTGCGCTTGCCGGTGCCCGCCTCGGCGTAAACCTCGATATCGTCGCCCGACTGCGCGGCGGGCCAGAAGCCGATCACGCCCTTGGCCGTAAGCCACTTCCCGGCGATGAGCTTGTCGAGCATCGCCTGCGCATCGTTGTAGAGCTCGGTGGCCTGCGGCCCGACGATCTCGTCGTCGAGGATGGCCGGGAACTTGCCGGCCAGTTCCCACGCGTTGAAGAACGGCGACCAGTCGATATAGCCGCGCAGTTCGGCAAGGTCGTAGTCGTCGAACACGGTGACGCCGGGCACGCGTGGCGTGGGCGGCGTATAGGCCTGCCAGTCGCCCGTGTAGCGCTGGGCGCGGGCCTTCGACAGGGGCACCAGTTGCTTGCCCGCGCCGCGGCTCTTGTGGCGATCGCGCACCTCCGCGTACTCGGCGCGCACCTTGGTCATGAACTCGTCGACGAGGTCCTTGCTGACCAGCGACTGCGCGACGCCGACGGCTCGCGAGGCGTCCTTCACCCACACGGTGGGCGACTTGTAATGCGGCTCGATGCGCAACGCTGTATGCGCGCGCGAGGTGGTCGCGCCGCCGATCATCAGCGGCACGCGGAAATCCTGCCGCTCCATCTCGCGGGCGACCTGGCTCATTTCTTCCAGCGAAGGCGTGATCAGGCCGGAGAGGCCGATGATGTCGGCGTTCTCGGCGCGCGCGATGTCCAGGATCTTCTGGGTCGGCACCATCACGCCGAGGTCGATCACCTCGAAGTTGTTGCACTGGAGCACCACGCCGACGATGTTCTTGCCGATGTCGTGGACGTCGCCCTTGACCGTCGCGAGCACGATCTTGCCGTTGTTCTTGCCGGCGTCGCCGGAACGCAGCTTCTCTTCCTCGATATAGGGAATCAGGTGCGCGACGGCCTTCTTCATCACCCGGGCGGATTTCACCACCTGGGGCAGGAACATCTTGCCGGCGCCGAACAGGTCGCCCACCACGTTCATGCCGGCCATCAGCGGCCCCTCGATCACATCGAGCGGGCGCCGGGCGACCAGGCGCGCCTCTTCCGTATCCTCCACCACGAACTGGTCGATGCCGTGCACGAGCGCATGGGTCAACCGTTCGGCGACAGGCTTGTCGCGCCATGCGGCGGTTTCAACCGCCACCTCGCCCTTGCCGCCCTTGTAGCGGTCGGCGATCTCGAGCAGGCGTTCGGTCCCGTCCGGGCGGCGGTTCAGTACCACGTCTTCGACGCGTTCGCGTAGTTCCTCGGGCAGGTCGTCGTAGATCGCCAGCGCACCGGCGTTGACGATGCCCATGTCCATGCCCGCGGCGATCGCGTGGTAGAGGAACACCGAGTGGATCGCTTCGCGCACCGGATTGTTGCCACGGAACGAGAACGATACGTTGGAGACTCCGCCGGACACATGCGACGAGGGGAAGCGCTTCTTCAGTTCGCGCGTCGCCTCGATGAAATCCACCGCGTAGTTGTTGTGTTCCTCGATGCCGGTGGCGATGGCGAAGATGTTGGGATCGAAGATGATGTCTTCCGGGGGGAAGCCCAGCTCGTTCACCAGCAGTTCGTGGGCGCGTGAACAGATCTCGATCTTGCGCTGCTTGGTGTCGGCCTGGCCGGCCTCGTCGAAGGCCATCACGACCACGGCGGCACCGTACTGGCGGACCTTGCGTGCATGGTCGAGGAAGGCGGCTTCGCCTTCCTTCATCGAGATGGAATTGACGATGCCCTTGCCCTGCATGCAACGCAGGCCGGCCTCGATCACGCTCCACTTCGAGGAATCCACCATGATCGGCACGCGCGCGATGTCGGGCTCGGAGGAGATCAGGTTGATGAAGCGGGTCATCGCCGCCTCGGAATCGATCAGGCCCTCGTCCATGTTCACGTCGAGGATCTGCGCACCGTTCTCCACCTGTTGGCGGGCCACGTCCACGGCTTCCTCGTAGCGGCCCTCCTTGATCAGCTTGCGGAACTGGGCCGAGCCGGTGACGTTGGTACGTTCGCCGACGTTGATGAAGTTGAGGTCCGGCGTGAGGACCAGCGGCTCTAGGCCGGACAGGCGCGTGTATCGAATGCTCATGCGGCTTGTGCGGTGTCCTTGGGAACGCGAGGCGGGTAGGGCGCCACGGCGGCGGCGATCGCCGCGATATGCGCGGGCGTGGTGCCGCAGCAGCCGCCTACGATGTTGATGAGGCCGTCGGCGGCGAAGCCACGGATGGTCGCGGCCATGCTTTCCGGGGTCTCGTCGTATTCGCCGAAGGCGTTCGGCAGTCCCGCGTTCGGGTGCGTGCTGACGGCGCTGCCGGCGATGCGCGCGAGCATCTGCACGTGCGGCCGCAGGTCGTCGGCGCCGAGCGCGCAGTTCAGGCCTACCGACAGCGGCTGGATGTGTTCCACGGAATAGAAGAACGCCTCGGCGGTCTGGCCCGAGAGCGTGCGCCCGGAGCGATCGGTGATCGTGCCCGAGATCATCACGGGCACGCGCGCACCGAGTTCGTTGAACAGCTCGCTCAGCGCGAACAGCGCGGCCTTGGCGTTGAGCGTGTCGAAGATCGTCTCGACCATGATCGTATCCGCGCCGCCCTCGATCAGGGCACGCGCGGCTTCGACATAGTTCGCCGTCAGTTCCTCGAACGTCACGTTGCGGAAGCCCGGATCGTTCACGTCGGGTGAGATCGAAGCGGTGCGGCTCGTGGGCCCGAGGACACCGATGACGAAACGCGGCTTGTCCGGCGTGCGCCGGGTCATCTCGTCGCAGGCCTCGCGGGCGATGCGAGCGCCTTCGCGATTCAGTTCGGGCACGAGATGCTCGAGGTGGTAATCGGCCTGGCTGACGCGCGTGGCGTTGAAGGTGTTCGTCTCGACGAAATCCGCGCCGGCTTCGAGGTACGCCATGTGCACGCCGCGGATGATGTCCGGCTGGGTCAGCAGGAGCAGGTCGTTGTTGCCCTTCAGGTCGCACTCGCCGGGGTGGTCGTGGCCGTGTTCGTGCGTGCTGTCGTTGCCGCCGGCGAACCGTTCGCCGCGATAGCCGGATTCGTCCAGCTGGTGCCCCTGGAGCATGGTGCCCATGCCGCCGTCGAGGATCATGATGCGCTCGGCGAGGCCCTTCTGGATCAGGGCGACGCGATCGGGATGGAGCCAGGGAAGGTTCTTCATGGGATATGTCTCCGCTCAGGGCTTGCGCGCGAGAAGACTGATGACTTCGAAATGCGGGGCGCGACGCTCGCGGCTCAGGCGCTCGCAGCTGACCACGTCCAGCCCGGCCTTCCGCGCCATGGCCGTGAGGCCGTCGCAGGTGAAACCGAGGTTGCGGTGGTCGAAGGGCTCGACGACGGCGCGGTGGTCGTGTTCGCCGAGCGTGGAAACGAGCAGGCGTCCGCCCGGCTTCAACACCCGGGCCACCTCGGCGAAGACCTGTTGCGGCTGCTCGGAATAGGTGAGGGCGTGCAACAGCAGGACAAGATCGAACTGCCGGCCGCCCAGGTCCAGCGCGTGCATGTCGCCGGTGCGCACGTCCACGTTGGTGAAGCTTGACAGGCGTTGGCGCGCCGCTTCGACGACGCGCTCGGAGCTGTCGATGCAGACGATGGAATGCGCATGCGGGGCCAGCAATTCGGCGGTGACGCCATCGCCCGAGGCGATGTCGAGCACGTCGCCCGTGGCGAGCAACTGCAACAGCGACCGGGCCAGTGTTTCCCACGTGCGTCCGGGTGAGTAATGCCGCTCCATGTCGCCGGCCACCGTGTCCGCCCAGCCTTCGGCGCGGGCGCGCTGGGCCAGTACCGTGGGCAGGCGTTCCGCGTCTTCGCGCAGCAGGGCGTCGCTCAAGGTGTCGCGCAGGGACGCCACCAGGGCGGCGAGGGTGGGGTCCGCCTCGGCGTTGGCGCGATAATAGGCGGATACGCCGGCCCGCCGATCGCGTACCAGTTCCGCCTCTTTCAGCTTCGCCAGGTGCGTCGACACGCGAGGCTGGGCGAGGTGCAGCACGGCCGCCAGTTCGGCGACCGTCAGTTCCTCGCGATCCAGCAGGGCGAGCAGGCGGACGCGGGTGGGATCGGCCAGGAGCCGAAGCACCGTGGAGGCCGTCGACAGGTCCATCCAACATCCTTATATCGCGATACAGAGATACCTAGGATGCGGCCAGTGCGCCCGGGCGTCAAGGCCATGTTGCAGTGCACGGAGGCACCGACTCGAACGACCGTTACAATGGTGGGCTTGTCTCCACCCAAGACTTTGCCGCCCGTCAGGCCGGCGCGAGGAACACCATGGATTTCCGCTTTACCGACGACCAGCTGTCGATCCAGTCCATCGCCCGCGATTTCGCGCAGAAGCGGATCGCCCCCGTGGCCGCCGAACTGGATGCCAAGGGCGAATTTCCGCTCGAGAACATCCAGGAAATGGGCCAACTGGGCCTGATGGGCATCGAGGTGCCGGAAGCCTACGGTGGCGCGGGTATGGACCCGGTCTCCTACGTACTGGCCATGGTCGAGATCGCCGCGGCCGACGCGGCCACCTCCACGATCATGTCGGTGAACAATTCCCTGTTCTGCAACGGCATCCTGAAGAACGGTACCGAAGAGCAGAAGCAGAAGTACGTGCGCGCCATCGCTTCGGGCGAAGCCATCGGCGCCTATGCGCTCACCGAGCCGCAGTCGGGTTCGGACGCCTCGAACATGCACACCCGCGCGGTGAAGAACGCCGACGGTGACTGGGTCATCAACGGCAAGAAGAGCTGGATCACCTCCGGCCCCGTCGCCCGCTACATCGTCTTGTTCGCCGTGACCACGCCGGGGATCGGCGCGCGCGGTGTCTCCGCCTTCATCATCGATACCGCGCGCGAGGGATTCCTCGCCGGCAAGACCGAGCCGAAGCTCGGCATCCGCGCGTCGGCCACCTGCGAGATCGAATTCCACGATTACGTGTGCCCGAAGGAAGACATGCTGGGCGAAGAGGGCAAGGGCTTCGCGATCGCCATGGGCGTGCTTGACGCCGGCCGCATCGGTATCGCGTCGCAGGCCGTGGGCATCGCGCGTGCCGCTTATGAGGCCACCTTGCAGTGGTCGCGCGACCGCAAGGCCTTCGGCCACCCGATCGGCACGTTCCAGATGACCCAGGCCAAGATCGCCGACATGAAGTGCAAGCTCGACGCGGCCCTGCTGCTGACGCTGCGCGCGGCGTGGACCAAGGCGCAGACGGATAAGAACGGCGGTCGCTTCGGCACCGAGGCCTCGATGGCCAAGCTGGTCGCCTCCGAGGCCGCGATGTGGATCACCCACCAGGCCGTGCAGATTCACGGTGGGATGGGTTACTCGAAGGAAATGCCGCTGGAGCGCTACTTCCGCGACGCGAAGATCACCGAGATCTACGAAGGCACCAGCGAGATCCAGCGCCTCGTGATCGCGCGCGCCGAAACCGGGTTGCGTTAACGCCCGGTCTCCGTCGTCCAGGGATGGACGGCTCAGGCGGAGTGAAAGACCGCCTCGATGTTATGGCCGTCCGGGTCGAGCACGAAACCGCCGTAATATCCCGCGTGATAGTGCGAGCGCGGTCCCGGCGGACCATTGTCCCGGCCGCCGGCGGCGAGCGCTGCCTCGTGGAACGCACGCACCAGCTGTGTCGACGCGACGCGGAAGGCGACATGCACGGGCGGCTGGTTCGGCTCACCTTTGTAGATCCAGAAGTCGGGCTTGCCGCCCTCGCCGAAGCCGGCCACGTCGGTGCGGCCGGTGACGGACGCTGGGAAGATCGCCAGCAACTCGTAGCCGATCGCACCCAATGCCTTCTGGTAGAACGCCTTGCTGCGCTCGAAGTCGCTGACGGTGACGCCGGTGTGATCGATCATCTGGAACTCCTGATGGGGCGGGTGTTGCCGTCCACGCAGCTTATCCGCATTCCCGCCATTTCCTGAAACCGTCCATGGGGGCGGTGTTCGCGCATCGCTGGGATTCGTTCGGGGACGGCTCGGCTTCGCCCTCGCGCTCGTTGTGTGCGACGAGGGTGGCGGCCGACGGCTCTGCCCCACGCCGGCCCGTCGCCGCGGGATCGCCGACAGGTCGGCTCCCACCGGGAGTGCAAAGAAAAAGCCCGGCTTTCGCCGGGCTTCTCTTGTTACGGACGGTCGGTTCCGCGTCGCGGGTCCGAGTCGAAGGCGGTGACGTCGCCTACGTTCGGGGCGTGAGGCCCGACGTTGGGCGAGGGGCTTCCGCCGTGGGGACCGTGTCCGTCCGGATCGCCGCCGTGGTGGGGCATCTTGCCGGACACCTCGTCCAGCTTGTCGCCCAGCATGCGGCGGACGCTGACGTAGAACACCGGGATCAGCAGCAGGCCGAGGAAGGTGGCGAACAGCATGCCGCCGATGACGCCCGTGCCGATCGCGTGGCGGGAGTTGGCGCCCGCGCCGGTGGAGATCGCGAGTGGGAACACGCCGAGGATGAAGGCCAGCGAGGTCATCAGGATGGGGCGGAGTCGCAGTCGCGCGGCCTCGATCACGCCTTCGCGCAGCGTCTTGCCGTCCTGTTGCTGTTCCACCGCGAATTCCACGATCAGGATCGCGTTCTTCGCCGCCAGGCCGATGACGGTGATCATGCCGATCTTGAAGTAGATGTCGTTCGGCAGGCCACGCAGCATCGAGAAGACCACGGTGCCGAGGATGCCCAGCGGCACCACCAGCAGCACGGAGACCGGGATCGACCAGCTCTCGTACAACGCGGCGAGGCAGAGGAACACGATCACGACCGATAGCGCCAACAGCAACGTCGACGAGTTGCCGGATAGGATTTCCTGGTACGACTGGCCCGTCCAGTCGTAGCCGAAGCCCTTGGGCAGCTTGTCGTTGACGATGCCTTCGACGATGGCCATCGCCTGGCCGGTCGAGTACCCCGGCGCCTGGTTACCGACGATTTCCACCGCGGAATAGCCGTTGTAGCGGTTGAGCGTCGGCGCGGCCATCGTCCACTTCGAACTGACCACGCTGGACAGCGGGATCATGGCGTTGTCCAGCGCCGTGGAGGCACTGGCGACCGTCGACGAAGTGCTCGTGCCGGTCGAGGACGTAGCCAGAGTGCTGGGCGTGAAGATGTGCTGGAAAGCGTCGGTGCCCATGCGGTAGGGCGCGTCCGCCTGCAGCATCACGCGCTTCACGCGTCCGCCGTAGGAGAAGTCGTTGACATACACCGGGGCCAGCGTGAGCTGGATCGCCGTATAGATGTCGCTGACCGAGAGGCCCATCGTCTGCGCCTGCGTGCGGTCCACCTGCAACTGAAGCAGCGGCGCGTCCTCGAGCGTATTCGGACGCACGCCCACCAGGGCGGTGTTCTGCGCCGCCGCGCCGAGCAGCATGTTGCGGGCCTGGGTCAGTTCGTCGCGGGACTGGCCGGCACGCGCCTGCAGGTACATGTCGATACCGCCGAACTGCGAGAGTCCGCGGATCGTCGGCAGGTTGACGACGAAGATCGTGGCGTCGCGCACGGCCTGCATCTTGCCGTTCGCTTGCTGGATGAACTCGGTGGCCGTGAGGTCACGCTTGTCCCAGTCCTTCAGGCGGATGAAGGTCATGCCGACGTTCTCGCCCTGGCCCACGAAGCTGAAGCCCGAGATCTGGAAGATACCGTCGACGGAGACATCCTTGAGCAGGATGCCGCGCATGTCGCTCATCACCTTCTCGGTGCGCGCCAGGCTGGAGCCCGGCGGCAGCTGCACGATGGCCAGTGCGTAGCCCTGGTCCTCGTCCGGCACGAAGCTGGTCGGCAGGCGGGTGAACAGGAAACCGCACAGGACGGCGATCAGCACGAACACCATCATCCAGCGGGGAGCGTGGCGCACCGCACCGCCGATATGGCCGGAGTAGGTGTGCTGCACCCAGTCGAACACCTGGTTGAACTTGCGATAGACGACGTTCTTCTTCTTCTCGCCGTGTTCGTGCCGGAGGATCGTGGCGCACAGCGCCGGCGTGAACGACAGGGCGAGGAAGGCCGAGAAGCCCATCGACACCGCGATGGTCAGCGCGAACTGCTTGTAGATGATGCCCGATGCACCCGGCTGCAGGGCCGAAGGCACGAACACGGCCGCCAGCACCACGGTGATCGCGACGACGGCGCCGGTGATCTGGCCCATCGCCTTGCGAGTGGCTTCCTTCGGCGGCAAGCCTTCCTCGGACATGATGCGTTCGACGTTCTCGATCACGACGATCGCGTCGTCCACCACGATACCGATCGCCAGCACCATGCCGAACAGGGTCAGCTGGTTCACCGTGAAACCGAGCGGCGACAGGCCCAGGAAGGTGCCGAGCAAGGCCACCGGGATGACCAGGGTCGGGATGATCGTGGCGCGGAAGTTCTGCAGGAACAGCAGCATCACGAGGAAGACCAGGATCACCGCTTCGACGAGGGTGTGCACCACTTCCTCGATCGAGATCGTCACGAACTTGGTCGTGTCGTACGGAGCGAACCAGGTCACGCCTTCGGGGAAGCTGCGGGACAGCTCGTCCATCTTGGCGCGCACGGCATTGGCCACGTCCAGCGCGTTGGCACCGGGCAGCAGCTGCACGCCGAACGAACCGGTGGACGTTCCGTTCCACTGCGCGTTGAAGCCGTAGGTCTGCGGGCCCAGCTCCACGCGGGCGACGTCCTTCAGGCGCACGACGGTACCGTCGTTGTTGGCGCGCAGGATGATGTCCGCGAATTCCTGGGGCGTGGTGAAGCGCCCTTCCGCCGAGACCGTGGCGCTGAAGCCCTGGCCGTTCACGGCCGGGTCGGTACCGATCGAGCCGGCGGCGAACTGCACGTTCTGCGTGCTGAGCGCGTTACGCAGGTCGCTGGCCGAAAGGCCGTAGCCACGCAGCTTGTCCGGGTTCAGCCAGACGCGCATGCCGTACTCGGAACCCAGCTGGCGCGTGCTGCCCACGCCCGGGATGCGGGCGATCTGGTCGAGCACCTGCGAGGAGACGATGTCGGTCAGGCGGTTGCCGTCGATGGCCGGGTTGGTCGATGTCAGCGCGATGAACATCAGGAAGTCGGGGTTGGACTTGGCCACCACGACGCCCTGCTGGGTCACTTCCGACGGCAGGCGCGGCGTCGCGAGCGACACCTTGTTCTGCACCTGCACCTGGGCGATATCGGGATCGGTGCCGGTCTCGAAGGTCAGCGTCACGGTAGCCGTGCCGCTGGAGCTCGAGGCGGAACTGAAGTAGAGCAGGTGGTCGATACCCGTCAGCTGCTGCTCGATCACCTGGGTCACGGTCTTTTCGGTCGTGTCCGCGCTCGCACCCGGATAGGTCGCCGTGACGACGACCTGTGGCGGGGCGATGTTCGGATACGACTCGATGCCCATGTTCAGCAGGGCGATCGTGCCGCAAAGGCTGATCAGGATCGCCACGACCCACGCGAAGATGGGACGGTCGATGAAGAAACTCGGCATGAGAGAACTCCCTTACTGCTTGCCGGCGGGGGCGGCCGCGGCGGGACCGCCCTCGGCCGGAGCCGGGGTTGCCTGCGCGGGCGATGCCTTCACCGGAGCGTTGTCCCGCGCCTTCGGCAGGCCCTGGACAATGATCTGGTCGCCAGGCTTGAGACCGCCGGTGACCACCCAGTTGGTGCCGCTGAGACGGTCGGTCTTGACCGGACGGCGCACGGCGGCCGAGGGCACGGTGATGTCCTTGCCGGTCTGCGGATCCTTCGCGTGGCCTTCGCCCACGACCATGACGTAGGCGTCGTTCGTGTCGCGCAACACGGCGGCCTGGGGCACCAGGAACACGTTGTGCAGGTCGCCGAGGGTGGCCTTCACCGTCACGAACTGCCCCGGCAGCAGGCGCAGGTCGGTGTTGGCGAGCTGCGCGCGGAGGTTCACCGTGCCGGTCTGCGGATTCACCGTGGCCGAGGAGAAGTCGAGCACGCCCTGTTCACCGAAGTCGGAGCCGTCGGGCAGCTGGATGCGCACGGTGGCCTTGTCCGTGGGCGAGAGCGTGGCGGCGCCATTGGCGGCGGCACGGCGCATGGTGTCGAGGTCCGCCACCGACATGCTGAAGTTCACGTACACCTTGTCGATCTCGTCCACCTGGGTGAGCAGGGTGGTGTCGCTCTGGCCGACGAGGGCGCCTTCGGTCACCTGCTGCTGGCCGGCGCGACCATCGATCGGCGAGACCACGTCGGTGAAGCCGAGGTTGATCCGGGCGGTCTGGACGTTGGCCTCGGCCTGCTTCACCGAAGCGAGCGCCGTGCGCTCGTTGGCTTCCGCCGTGTCGAGGTCCTGGCGGGACACGTAGTTCTTGCCGATCAGGCCGCGGGCGCGATCGGCCTGGGCCTTGGCGTTGACCGCCGTGGCGCGGGCGGAGGCGAGCACGGCGAGCTGCGAGTCCAGCTCGGCCTTGAGCGGCTGCGGATCGATCTGGAACAGCTTCTGCCCGGCCTTGACGTCCGTGCCTTCCTCATAGAGGCGGTGCAGGAGGATGCCGGGCACGCGTGCGCGCACATCGGCGGTGCGGAAGGCCGAGACGCGGCCCACCTGGTCCTGGACCAGCGGAGTGTCCTGGGGCTGGGCGGTGATGACGCCGACTTCCGGCGGAGGCGGCTGCTGGGGAGCTTCCTGCTTGTGGCAGGCGGCAAGCGCCGCGGCGAGGCCGAGGGCCAGCAGGGACGAGCGCAGGGGCAGGGGATTCATGAGAACTCCGTTCCTTTTCCAGGTTTCTTGTTCGTTCGCGCCGGCTCATCCGGCAGGATGTCGTACGCGTGCATAAATACTGTTACCGCGTGCCTGGCCCAGTCGTCCTGTGCCTTTCGGCCTCTTGCGCGGACCCCGAAGAGGCGACGATCCCCTTCAAGCCCGTGCAACATGGACAGGAACAACTCCGCGGCGACGTCCGGGTCCTCGCGGCGCATGTGGCCGTGGTCCATCGCCTCGGCCATGCAGCGCGCGAGCCGTACCGCGACCGTGTCGATCGCGGTACGGAAGAACGTCCTCGCCGCTGCCGGAAAGCGCGGCGCCTCCGCGATCAACATGCGGCCCAGGGCCACGTGCGCATGGTCCATCACGTAGGTCTGGTGCGCCTCGGCCAGGGCATGGAGCATGTAGGCCAGGCCGCGGCTTTCAGGGGCAAGGCTCGCGTGGAGGGGCAAGACGAGTTGTTCGACGGCGGCGTGGAACAGGTTGTCCTTATTATCGAAGTGCGCATACACGGTCTGCTTGGACACACCCGCCTCGCGTGCCACGGCTCCCATGCTGACGCGGTAACCATCGCGCAGGAACAACGAACACGCCGCCTGGAGCACCCGCTGCTGATGGTCCGACGGCGGGCGGGTCTCCAGGTGCGACATTAGCTATACCTGCTGGACTATACCGTCCAGTTTAGAATTACCTTTCCCCAGCGTCAACGGGCATCCCGCACATTCGCGCCCGAATTGTTGCGATGCACGGAACGACCGGGGTGCACGGCAAGCCCGCTTTCTCGAAATGGGGCGACGAGGATGCCGCAACGCGGTGAAAAAACGGCAACGGCCGATGTCATCCGGTGTGGCTACATGACATCGGTGGGAGCTATGCTTTCACGGATTTTCCGACTCCCCACATCGACAATCCGCCCATGAATGCGATTCGCGCTGCCGAAAACGGCCCGTTCCATGCCGTTGTCTTCGATGAACTGAAAAAGCTCGACCACCCCGCGGAGCGCCTCGATGAGGCGCGCTTTTTTATCGAGGCCTTCTTCGACCGGATCGCCCCCGCCGACCATGGCCTGCACGCGCCGGCCCGCTGGGCCGCGCTGATCGCCGACCTTCTGGCCTTCGCCCGCGAGCGGACGCCCGGCAAGGCCAAGGTCAGGGTGTACAACCCCGGGGTCTCCGGTAGCCGCGCCGTGGTCGAGGTCGTCACCGACGACATGCCCTTCCTGGTCGACACCGTCTCCATGGTGGCCGCCGCTCACGCCGACATCCACGCGATCATCCACCCGGTGGTGCCCGTGGTGCGCTCGGCCGCCGGTGTCCTCCAGTCGATGGGAACGGGGGAGAAGACCGAGTCGATCATGCGTTTCGAGATCGATCGCATCGACGATACCGAACTGGACACCCTCAGGGCGAACGTCGAGACCGCCTTGTCCGATGTCCGCGAGGCCGTGGACGACTGGCGCGCGATGCGCGGCAAGATGATCCAGATCGCCGACGAACTCGGCCAGCGCGCGTTGCCGTATACCGCCGAGGAAATCCGCGAGGCGAGCGAGTTCCTGCGCTGGGTGGCGGACGAGCATTTCACCTTTATGGGCTATCGCGAGTACGAAGTGTCGGCCGATGCGGGCGACGAGGTGCTCAAGACCGTCGAAGGGTCGGGGCTTGGCATCCTGCGGGCCGCGGAGCGTTCGCTCGCGCCGCGTTCGCTACGCACCCTGGTCGCCAGCGAACTGCCGCGCTCCGGCTCGACGGACGCGATCATCCTGACCAAGACCAATGCGCGGTCGCCCATGCACCGCGCCGGCTACATGGATTACATCGGCGTCCTCAAGTTCGACGACAAGGGCCGGCCGGTCGCCGAGCAACGTTTCCTGGGCCTGTTCTCGTCCAACGCGTACATGGCCCATCCGCAGCACGTGCCGCTGGTGCGCGAGAAGTGCGAGGCGGTGATGAACCGCTCGGGGCTCAAGCGCGATTCGCACTCGGGCAAGGCCTTGCGCCACATCCTCGACACGCTGCCGCGGGAAGAACTGTTCCAGTGCAGTACCGACGAACTCTACGCCCTCTCGATGGGCCTGCTCGAACTGGCCCAGCGCACGCGCACGCGCCTGTTCATCCGCCGCGACAGCTACGGCCGGTTCTTCTCCTGCCTGGTCTACATCCCGCGCGACCGCTTCAATACCTCCGTGCGCGAGCGCGTGGAGAACGTGTTGCGCGACGCGTTCCATGGCGAGCACGTCGATTCCGCGGTGCTGATGGGCGAAGCCGCCCTGGTGCGCCTGCATGTCGTGGTGCGTCCGCGCATCGGCGACCATCCGGTCTACGATGCGACAGGGATCGAGGCGCAGATCGTCTCGATCGCGCGCAACTGGTACGACGAACTGCGCGACCGGCTGATCGAGACGGCCGGTGAGCAGCAAGGCATCATCCTGGCCAATCGCTACGGAAAGAGCCTGCCCGCCGGCTACGTCGACGAGGTATCGCCGCAGGTCGCCGCCGCCGACGTACGTGCCCTGGCGGGCCTCGACGGTCCCGACGCCATCAGCATGTCGTTCTACCACCCCCCGCACCGGCCGGAGGAACTGCGTTTCAAGGTCTACCGTTCCGGCTCCGACATCGCCCTTTCCGAAGTGCTGCCGCAGCTGGAGAACCTCGGCCTGCGCGTGCTCACCGAGCATATGTACGAGGTGAAGCAGGCGGATGGCTCGCTCTACATCCAGGATTTCGAGGTGCAGCCGGTCGGCCGCCTCGCCTTCGAGGTGGAGCAGGTCGGCACGATCTTCGAGGACGCCTTCGAACAGATCTGGCGTGGCAACGCCGAGAACGACGGCTTCAACCGCCTCGTCCTCGGCGCCAAGCTCGGCTGGCGCCAGGTGGCCGTGCTGCGCAGCTACTGCAAGTACCTGCTGCAGACGGGCGTGGCGTTCTCCCAGGCGTACATGGAAGACGCGCTCAACCGTTACCCGGCCATCGCCGGCCTCATCGTCGAGTTGTTCAACGCACGCTTCGATCCTCGCCGGGAAAGCCTCGGCGGTGCCGAGCGCGAGCGTGCCGAGAGCCTGCTCTCGCACGAGATGCATGCGTTGATGGACCCGGAAACGCTCGCCGCGCAGCCTGGACTCATCGGCAACCTGGTGGCTTCGCTCAGCCTCCCGCGCGCCGAGCAGGTGACGGCGGTGGAAGAGGCGATCAACGCGCTGCTCGACAACGTGTCCAGCCTCGACGAAGACCGCATCCTGCGCAGCTTCATCTCGCTGGTCCACGCGACGTTGCGCACGAATTTCTTCCAGGCCTGGGACGGCGCGTTCCGCCCGTACATCAGCTTCAAGTTCGATTCGCACAAGGTGCCGGACCTGGCCAAGCCGGTGCCGTTCCGCGAGATCTTCGTTTATGCGCCGCGCGTGGAGGGTATCCACCTGCGCTTCGGTTCCGTCGCCCGTGGCGGCCTGCGCTGGTCCGATCGCCGCGAGGACTTCCGTACCGAAGTCCTCGGCCTGGTCAAGGCGCAGATGGTGAAGAACACCGTCATCGTGCCGGTGGGCTCGAAGGGTGGCTTCTTCGTGAAGCGGCCGCCGGTGGGTGCCGATCGCGATGCACAGCTGGCCGAGGGCATCGCCTGCTACCGCATGTTCATCAACGGCCTGCTCGACATCACCGACAACCTGGTCGAGGGCAAGGTGGTGCCGCCGCACGACGTCGTGCGTCATGACGACGACGACCCGTACCTGGTGGTCGCCGCCGACAAGGGCACCGCGACGTTCTCGGACATCGCCAACGCGATCTCCAGCGAGCATGGCTTCTGGCTCGACGACGCCTTCGCCTCGGGCGGATCGAACGGTTACGACCACAAGGGCATGGGCATCACCGCCAAGGGCGCCTGGGAGTCGGTGAAGCGCCATTTCCGCGCGCTGGGCCGCGATTGCCAGACCGAGGAATTCAGCGTGGTCGGCGTGGGCGACATGTCCGGCGATGTCTTCGGCAACGGCATGCTCCTGTCGGAGAAGATCCGACTGCTCGCCGCGTTCGATCACCGCCACATCTTCCTCGACCCGAACCCGGACGCGGCGAAGTCGTTCGCCGAGCGCCAGCGCATGTTCGCGTTGCCGCGATCCTCGTGGGACGACTACGACAAGTCGCTGATCTCGGCCGGCGGTGGCGTTTACCCGCGCAGTGCCAAGTCGATCCCGGTGTCGCCCGAAACGCGCGCCGCGCTCGGCATCCGTTCCGACGCCACGCACATGGCGCCGACCGACCTGCTTTCGGCGATCCTCAAGGCACCGGTCGACCTGCTCTGGAACGGCGGTATCGGCACCTACGTGAAAGCCACCAGCGAAACGCATGCCGATGTCGGCGACCGTGCCAACAACGCGCTGCGCGTCAACGGCAGCGAACTGCGCTGCAAGATCGTGGGCGAGGGCGGCAACCTGGGCATGACCCAGAAGGGCCGCATCGAAGCGGCGCAGTCCGGCGTGCTGCTGAACACCGATTTCATCGACAATTCGGCCGGCGTGGACACCTCCGATCACGAGGTGAACATCAAGATCCTGCTGAACGACGCCGTGCAGCGAGGCGAGCTGAGCTTCGAGGGCCGCAACAAGCAACTGGCGGAGATGACCGACGAGGTCGCCCGCCTCGTCCTGTGGGACAACTACCGGCAGAACCAGGCGATCACCGTGATGGAGCACCAGTCGGTGCGCCGCCTCGGTTCGATGGCTCACTTCATCAGCACGCTGGAAGCCGAAGGCATGCTCGACCGCCAGGTCGAATCGCTGCCGACGGCCGCCGAACTGGCGGAGCGCAAGCAACGTGGCCAGGGCCTTACCCGGCCGGAACTGTCGGTGTTGCTCTCGTACGACAAGATCCGCCTGTTCCAGCAACTGCTGGATTCGGACGTGCCGGAAGACCCGTATCTGTCGCGCGAACTGGTCCGTTACTTCCCCGTGCCGCTGCACGAGAAGTACGCCGAGCACATGCAGCGTCATCGCCTGAAACGCGAGATCATCGCCACGGCGGTCACCAACTCGACGATCAACCGCATGGGCGCCACGTTCATGATGCGCATGCAGGAGGACACCGGACACGGTCCGGCCTCCATCGCCAAGGCGTATACGGCGGCGCGTGAAATCCTCGACGCACGCGACCTGTGGGCGGAGATCGAGTCGCTGGACGGCACGGTGGCGGAAGACACGCAGATCGACGCCATCCTGCAGATATGGTCGTTGCTGCGCCACCTCACCCGCTGGCTGCTCAACCGGCCGGGCGGTTCGCTGGATATCGCGGCGAACGTCGATCGCTATGCGAGCGAGGTCACCACCTTGCGCAAGGCGTTGCCGGATGCGCTCACCGATACCGGTCGCGGCGATTTCGCCGCCAGCCAGGAAAAGTGGGAAGGCCTTGGCGTGCCGAACGAGCTATCCATTCGTCTCGCCCGGGTGCCGGTGTTGCGTGCCGCCCTGGACATGGTCGAGGTGTCGAAGCAGAGCGGCAAGGACATCGCGACCGTGGCCAAGGTGTTCTACGAGTTGGCCGAAGCACTCGACCTGGAGTGGTTGCGTGGCCAGATCGAGGCCTTGCCGGTGGAAGGTGCATGGCATGCGCAGGCGCGTGGATCGCTGCTGGATGAACTCAACGCCCAGCACCGCGCGCTCGCCTTGCAGGTCCTGGCTGTCGCCGGCGATCGCACGGATGTCAGCCCGGTCAAGGCATGGCTGGAGCGGGACGACGCCACGCTCAAGTACACCCGCGCGATGCTGGCGGAGATCCTCACCCAGAACGCGGATTATCCGATCGCCTCGGTCGCCGTCCGCCGCCTGGCGCAGTTGGCGCAGATTCCGGTCTGAGGCCGGGTGTCGCCGACAGGGTCGGCTCCCACCAAGGCCCGTGCCCTGGTGGGCGACGACCCTTGGGTGGGAGCCCATCCCGAGGTTGGAGCCAATCCTGACGTTGGAGCCAACCCCGAGTGCCGGGTGGTACCGGGGGGCCGACTGCACCGGTGGGAGCCGACCCTGTCGGCGATACCCGCTGGCGAAAACCTCCACCGTCTTCCCGGCCTATCCGACCGGCGGCCTTAAGGACTAAGCTCCCGGCTGGATCCGCCAAGCCTTCCCTTATGCGCCTAGCCTTCGTCGCCAGCGAAACCGAAGTCGCCCAACGCGCCCGTGCGGCGCTCATCGACCGTTACAAGGGCGTGGAGCCCGGGGACGCCGATATCATCGTGTCGCTGGGTGGTGACGGCTTCATGCTGCGCACCTTGCATGCGCATCGCACGCTCGGCGTGCCGTTCTACGGCATGAAGCTGGGCCGGCTGGGTTTCCTGATGAACCAGCACGAAGTCGACAACCTGCCCGAGCGGATCGAAAAGGCCCACCCGGCCGTGTTGCATCCCCTGGAGATGCACAGCATCTGCTGCGATGGCGCGGAGCATCGCGCCTTGGCTTTCAATGAAGTGGCCCTGCTGCGGCAGACCAACCAGGCCGCGCACCTGCAAGTCAGCCTCAACGGCGAGGTGAAACTCGCCGAGCTGGTCTGCGACGGCATCCTCGTGTGTACGCCCGCCGGGTCCACCGCTTACAACCTGTCCGCGCACGGTCCCATCCTGCCCCTGGACGCCAACGTCCTCGCGCTCACCCCGATCAGCCCGTTCCGCCCGCGCCGCTGGCGGGGGGCGATCCTGCCCCATGCCACCCGGGTGGGCTTCGCCACGCGCGACCCGAACAAGCGCCCGATCAGCGCCACGGCGGACTTCCACGAGGTGCGCGATGTGCGCAGCGTGGAGATCAGGCAATCGCGGCGGAACGCGGTGCGATTGTTGTTCGACCCGGAACACAACCTGCAGCAGCGCATCCTCGACGAGCAGTTCGCGCCGTAGGCCTGGCGCGTCGGGTGCATTAGGATGGGAGCCGGAACGCGCTGGACAGCATGCCCATGACCACCCACGACGATACGCAGAACGCCCACGCCGCATCCTCCGTGCGCGACAACCGCCTGGTCGTCGCGATTTCCTCGCGGGCGCTGTTCGACATGGAGGACAGCCATGAGCTGTTCGAGCGCGAGGGGCTGGATGCCTACCGCGCCTTCCAGATCGAGCACGAGGACGACCTGCTCAAGCCGGGCGTCGCCTTTCCGCTGGTGCAGAAATTGCTCGGACTCAATGCGCTTTCCGGCGACGTACCACCCGTCGAGGTGATCCTGCTCTCGCGCAATTCCGGCGACACCGGGTTGCGTATCTTCAACGCGATCCAGCACTACAAGCTGGGCATATCGAGGGCGGCATTCACCAGCGGCGCACCGACCTCGGACTACATCGCACCGTTTCGCGCGGACCTGTTCCTCTCCGCGAACGCCGAGGACGTAGGGCGCGCCTTGCGCGCCGGCGTGGCGGCGGCCACGATCCTGCCATCGACCGCGCCCCAGCGATCCAGCGAGCAACTGCGCATCGCCTTCGATGGCGACGCGGTGATCTTCGGTGACGAGGGCGAGCGCGTTTCAAAAGAGCAGGGGCTGGAGGCCTTCCATCTCAACGAATCGGAGCGCTGGGCCGAGCCGCTTTCCGGCGGCCCTTTCCGTGGGTTTCTCGCCGCGCTGCACCGGCTCCAGGCGGCTTTCCCGGCGGAAACCTCGCCGATCCGCACGGCTCTCGTCACCGCTCGCTCCGCGCCCGCGCACAAACGGGTGATCCTCACGCTGCGCCGCTGGGGCGTGCGCATCGACGAGGCGCTTTTCCTCGGCGGCCGTGACAAGGGACCTTTCCTCGAAGCCTTCGGCGCGGACATCTTCTTCGACGATTCCCCGGCCAACGTGGAATCGGCCCGCCGCCATGTGGCGACCGGCCACGTGCCGCACGGGGTCAGCAACACTTAGCAATCAGGTGCCAGCCATCACCTGGCCGGCTGCCGCCGGATCGCCGACAAGTCGGCTCCCACCAGTCCGCGAGAGATTTTTGTGGGAGCCGCTTCAGCGGCGATGGGTGCTGGCCGCTGTCTGGCCGGCTGCCGCCGGATCGCCGACAGGGGCGGCTCCCACCAGGTCGCTTCAGACGATGTTCGTCCAGCGCCACCAGTCGGTCTTCTTCTCTTCGCGCACGAAGGTGAACAGGCCGGCGCCCAGGATCATCACGATGCCGACCAGCATCGGCCAGTCCAGGTGATCGTGGAACAGCAGGTAGCCGAAGAGAATGGCCCATAGCATCTGGCTGTATTGCGTCGGCGCCACGCGGTTGGCCGGCGCATTCTGCGTGGCGAGCATCAGCAGGACCGCTCCCGCCGCGGCCAGCAGGCCATAGCCCAGCACGAGGAACCACTGGTGCGCGTCCGGCCAGACGAAGTGCGGCAGCATCATGATGAAGCCCGCGATCATCGGCCCGATCACGCCCGCGCCGTACAGCGTGATGCGCTTCTCGGTCGCGCCGGCCATGCGCAGCGCGATGATCGACAGCGCGCCGGTGATCCCGCAGATGATCGCCGCGACGTGTCCCGTGCCCAGGTGACGAAAGCCCGGCCGCAACACCACCAGCACGCCGAGGAAGCCCACGATCACCGCCGACCAGCGCCGCCAGCCGACGTGTTCGCGCAGGAAGACCACCGAGAGGATGGTCACGAAGATGGGCAGCAGGAAGATCAGCGAGAAGGCCTCGGCCATCGGCAGGGCGGTGAAAGCCATGACCGCGGTCACGTTGCCGATGGCGCCCGCCGTGGCGCGAAGCAGCCACAGGCCGGGCATCTTCGATATGACGATCTCGCTCCAGCGGTCGCCGGGCTTCTTCAGGAAGGGAAAGGCGGCCATGGCCAGCACCGCGCCGAAGAACACCGCCTCGTACGCGGGAAGGCTGCCTTCCAGCGACTTGACGAAGGCGTCGCTCCACGCATAGGCGGCGTAACAGGCGAAGCCGAGCAGCACACCTTTGAACATGGCGGTCCGTCAGGGAGCGGGCAGGGTGGTCATTATGGCGCCTCCGGCGTGGAGATTCCGGCAACCGGTCCCACGATTGCTGCGGCCCGCCATGACCCCGCCATCGGCCATGGCTACAATCGTGGGCTTTCCGGCTGCCCAGGCAAGAGTCCCACGTATGGCCCACCGTCTCGATCCGCTCGACCTCTACGATGTCCGCTCGCTGCTCACCGACGAAGAGCGCATGGTCCAGGACACCGTCGGACGCTTCGTCGACGAAAAGGTCCTTCCGATCATCGGCGACTGCTTCGACCAGGGCCGGTTTCCCGCCGAGCTGGTTCCGGAGATCGCCTCGCTGGGCCTCCTGGGCGCCACGCTGCCGGAGGAATACGGCTGCGCCGGCATGAACGGGGTGAGCTACGGCCTGATCTGCCAGGAGCTGGAGCGGGGCGATTCGGGCCTGCGCAGCTTCGCCTCGGTGCAGAGCTCGCTGTGCATGTATCCCATCTTCGCCTACGGTTCCGAAGAGCAGAAGCGCGAGTACCTGCCGCGGATGGCCGCGGGCGAGATCATCGGCTGCTTCGGCCTGACCGAGCCGCACGGCGGCTCCGACCCGGCCAACATGAAGACGGTCGCGCGCAGGGATGGCGGCGACTGGGTGATCAACGGCGCCAAGATGTGGATCACCAATGGCAACCTCGCCCACATCGCGATCGTCTGGGCGCAGACCGACGAAGGCATCCAGGGCTTCATCGTGCCGACGGACACCAAGGGCTTCGCCGCGCAGGAAGTGCACAAGAAGATGAGCCTGCGCGCCTCGGTCACCTCGGGTCTGTTCTTCGACGACGTCCGCGTGCCCGACAGTGCGCGGCTGCCCAACGTGAAGGGCCTGAAGGGACCGCTGGGTTGCCTCAACCAGGCGCGTTACGGCATCACCTGGGGTCCGATCGGCGCCGCGCAGGCCTGCCTGAAGGAAGTGCTCGACTACACCGCGCAGCGCGTGCTGTTCAACCGCCCGCTGGCGGCGAACCAGGCCGTGCAGATCCGGGTGGCCGACATGGCACGCCGCATCACGACCGCCCAGTTGCTCTCCCTGCAACTGGGCCGCCTGAAGGACGCCGGGCGCCTGCAGCCCACCCAGGTGTCCCTGGCGAAATGGAACAACGTCCGCATGGCCCTCGACATCGCGCGCGACTGCCGGGACATCCTCGGTGGCGCGGGCATCACCACGGAACATTCGGCGATCCGCCATGCGCTGAACCTGGAATCGGTCATTACCTACGAGGGCACCGAGACCGTCCACCAGCTGGTGGTCGGCCGTGAACTCACGGGCATCAACGCGTTCTGACGCCGGCATGCACGGGCCCGTCATCGAAACCGACCGGTTGATCCTCCGGCCCACGGCGGCGGAGGATTTCGACGCCTGGGCCGAATGCATGGCCGATCCTGAAGTCAACCGCTTCCTCGGCGGTCCGCAGCCGCGCGCCATCGCCTGGCGCAACTTCATGACCATGGCCGGTTGCTGGAGCATCGAGGGTTTCGGCATGTTCTCGGTGATCGAACGCGCCAGCGGACGCTGGGTGGGCCGACTGGGCCCATGGCAGCCGGAAGGCTGGCCGGGCCACGAGATCGGCTGGGGGCTGCTGCGGGAAACCTGGGGCAAGGGCTACGCGACGGAAGGCGCGGCCGCCTCGATGGACTGGGCATTCGCCAACCTTGGCTGGAGCCAGGTGATCCATTCGATCAACCCGGGGAACCTCGCCTCGATCGGCGTCGCGAGGAAGCTCGGTTCCACCTGGCAAGGGCCGGGTGCCTTGCCGCCACCGTTCGAGGACGACATCGTCGATCTATGGGGGCAGACCCGCGAACAGTGGCTCGCCCGCCGTCGTTGATTCCTTTCTTTCCCTGAGGACATCCCTTGGCCCATTCCAATTCCTCCATGCCGACCATCTATGGCCTGCGCGCATCGGGCAATTGCTACAAGCTGCAACACCTGCTGGACATGCTCGGTCGTCCCTATCGCTGGATCGAGACCGACAGTACCGCCGGCGCCACGCGCACCGCGGAATTCCTCGCGTTGAACCCGAACGGCAAGGTGCCCCTGCTCGTGCTGGAGGACGGCCGCCGCCTCGCCGAGTCCAACGCGATCCTTTGCTATCTCGCCGAAGGTACGGCCTTTCTGCCGTCGGACCCATGGGAGCGTGCGCGCACGCTGCAATGGATGTTCTTCGAGCAATACAGCCACGAGCCGTACGTGGCCGTGGCGCGCTTCGTCTGCAAATGGCTGCCCGGGGACCATCCGCGTCGCGGGGAGTTGCCGCAGCTGCTTGAGCGCGGCGCGCGGGCGCTGGATGTGATGGAAGACCATCTCGCCAGCGAATCGTTTTTCAGCGGGGGCGGCTTCGGTGTCGCCGACATCGCGCTATTCGCCTATACGCATTGCGCCGCCGACGGTGGTTTCGACCTCTCCCGTTGGCCGAATGTCACCGACTGGCTGGCCCGCGTTCGTGCGCAGCCCGGTTTCTCGCCGATGCACGCCTGATCCCCACTTCCCCGAGTCTTTCCCATGTCCGCTCCGCAAGCCATCGCCGCCCGTCACAAGGGTTTCAACCGCGCCGAGATCGTCGATCGGAATTTCGTCGAGTTCGTGCAGTCGTGGCGAGGCGACACCGCCCGTGCGCCGCATGACGACGAGCCGGTGCTGCCCGGAAGCGCATTGGATGCGCGTGGGTTTCGCGAACTGCTCGAATCGCAGCTGATCAGTCGCCACCTCGACCTGATGGCGCGCGTGCTGCGTGTGCAGAACAAGGTGTTCTATACGATCGGCTCGTCCGGGCACGAAGGCAACGCGATGGTCGCGCGGGCCACCCGGCACACCGATCCCGCCTTCCTGCACTACCGCAGCGGCGGCTTCATGGCCGAGCGTTTCCGCAAGCTGCCCGGCATGGACCCGGTGATGGACTCGGCCTTGTCCTTTGCCGCGAGCAGCGAGGACCCCGCGTCCGGCGGCCGCCACAAGGTCTGGGGAAGCAAGCCGTTGTGGGTGCTCCCGCAGACCTCGACCATCGCCTCGCACCTGCCCAAGGCGCTCGGTACCGCCGTCGCCATCGAGCAGGCCAAGCGTATCGGGCACGCCTTGCCCGTGCCGGGCGACTCGATCGCGATCTGCTCGTTCGGCGATGCGTCGTCGAACCACGCCACGGCGCAGACCGCGTTCAACGCGGCGGCCTGGACCGCATACCAGAAGTTGCCCGCGCCCGTGCTCTTCGTGTGCGAGGACAACGGCATCGGTATCTCGGTGAAGACGCCGGGCGGGTGGGTGGCCAACAACTTCCGCCATCGTGCGGACCTCGACTACTTCCACGCCGACGGCCTCGACCTCGCCGGCGGTTACGCGGACGTCGAACGCGCCGTCGCCCATTGCCGCAACACGCGCCGGCCGACCTTCCTGCACCTGGTCACGACACGGGTGATGGGCCACGCGGGCACCGATTTCGAGATCGAGTGGCGTTCCGTCGAGGAACTGGTGGCGTTGGAAGCCACCGATCCGCTACTGCGCAGCGCGACCATCGCGCTCGCCTCGGGCCTTTACGATTCCGAGAGCCTGCTCGGGCTCTACGAGGGGATTCGCAAGCGCTGTTTCGAAGCGGCCGATGTCGCCGATCGCACCGCCAAGCTCGACAGCCTGGCCGACGTCATGGCGCCACTCGCCCCGTACACGCCCGATGCCGTTCGTGCGGAAGCGGCGCGCATGGGGGAGGCGACGGAGCGCGAGCGCGCGTTCGGCGGCGCCGACAAGCTTCCGGAAAACCAACCGCCACGCCACCTGGCCATCCAGATCGGCCAGGCCCTGCACGACCTCATGGCGAAGTATCCGGAAAGCCTGTTGTTCGGCGAGGACGTGGCGCAGAAGGGTGGCGTGTACACGGTGACCAAGGGCTTGCACAAGGCCTTCCGCAACACCCGCGTGTTCAACACGTTGCTCGACGAGACGATGATCCTCGGCCTTGCGCAGGGCTATGCCAACATGGGCATGCTGCCGTTGCCCGAGATCCAGTATCTCGCGTACTTCCACAACGCCTGCGACCAGATTCGTGGTGAAGCGGCCTCGTTGCAGTTCTTCTCCAACGGGCAGTACCGCAACCCGATGCTGATGCGGGTGGCCTCCCTGGGCTACCAGCGCGGTTTCGGCGGCCATTTCCACAACGACAACTCGATCGCCGCGTTGCGCGACATCCCCGGGTTCGTGGTGGGTTGCCCGAGCCGCGGTGACGATGCCGCGACGATGCTGCGAACCCTGGCGGCCCTGGCGAAAGTCGACGGCCGGGTCACCGCTTTCCTCGAGCCGATCGCGTTGTACATGACCAAGGACCTCTACGAGGCTGGCGATGGCCAGTGGCAATTCGCCTATCCGTCACCGGGCGAGGCGATGCCGCTGGGCGAGGGGCGGATTTACGAGGAGGATGCGAACGACCTCGTCGTCTTCACCTTCGGCAACGGCGTGCCGATGAGCCTGCGCGCGGCGCGACGTATCGAAGCGGAACATGGATGGAAGGTGCGCGTGGTGGACCTGCGCTGGCTCGTTCCGCTCAACGACGCCTTCATCGCCCGGCAGGCCAAGGGTGCGAAACGTATCCTGGTGGTGGACGAGGGGCGCAAGAGTGCCGGCGTGGGCGAGGGCGTGATCACCGCCATCGTCGAGGCGGGGCTGGGGCACGTGCCGCTGCGCCGTGTCGTGGGCGCCGATACGTTCACGCCGCTGGCGGGTGCGGCGTTCCTGGTGTTGCCGGGCGACGACGATATCGTGGCCGCGGCCGCCGGGCTGGCTTGAGGCGATAGACGGCGAACCTCAGTTCGCGGCTTTTCCGATATCGTTGCGGCGGACCAGCACCGGTCCGGCGTGGCCGGCGCACATCGCCTGGTTGCGCCCGGCGAGCTTCGCCGCGTACATCGCCTTGTCCGCCCGCTCGACCAGTGATTGCACGGTATCCGCGGGCGTGCGCATGGCCACGCCGATCGAGACCGTCAACAGCGATCCCTGCGCTCCCACGTGCACGTCGAGCCGATGCACGCGCCGGCACAACCGCGTCGCGACCTGCATGGCATCTTCCCTGTCCACGCCTTGCAGCAAGGCCACGAACTCTTCACCCCCGTAGCGGCCGAGCAGGTCGGGCGGCCTGAGTTCATGACGCAGGGCGGCCGCCACGGCCACCAGGGCTCGGTCGCCGGTGGCGTGGCCGTGCCGGTCGTTGAGTTCCTTGAAGTGATCCAGGTCGAAGAACAGCACGGCGATGGGACGCGAGGCCCCCTGTTCCAGCACACCCGTCGCCGCATCGGTCCAGGCGCGACGGTTGAGCAGTCCCGTCAATGGATCGCTGTCCGCAAGCTGGCGGGCGCGGTCGCGATCGTGGCGGATGGTGAGCGCACGGTCGGACAAGCCGATCGACAACACGATGGCCTCGAAGGCGCCCACCGCGATCGCCGCATCCGGCAGCCACGGCGCTCCCGCGAACATGCCCTGCTGTTGGGCGCCGCATAGCGCGGTAAGGATGAGCAGTGGTGTCCAGCCCGCCAGGAAAAACCAGGCATGCCGCGAACCGCGCACGGCGGCGATGGCACCGGCCACGAGCAGGAGCAACGCGCCGAGCAGCACCAAGGGTTGTAACAGCAGCTGGGCCATGCCCACCAGCATGCCGACGCCGGTCGCGCGAAGCACGATCAGCAAGGGCATCACCACCGCGAAGGCCAGGACGGGCGTGCGCAGCAAGGGCACGTATTCGTCGACCTTGGCGAAGCGCAGCATGAACAGGGCCGCGAAGGTCACCGACAGTGCCGTCACCGCCGCGCCGAGAGTGTCGGCCATGCCGGCCAGCGACTGCAATTCGAGCGGGTGGAAAACGAAGCCCGAGCGCAAGCCCTGGATCAAGGCATAACAAATCAGGTACGCGGCATACCAGCCGAAGGTCATGTCGCGCAGGATCAGCGTGAAGCACAGCGCCATCAGCGCCATGGTCAGCATGACGGCAAAACATCCGGTGGCGAAGACCATCCAGCTGCCGTCGTCCCGGAGGTAATCCGGCCACGAGTCGATCGATATCGTCACCGCGCCCGGCGGTTGTGCCGTGGGCTCGAATTTCAGCAGGAGTGGCCGTGACGCCGGAATCGACGCGGGCACGTTGAAGATCAGCCGGCCGTGACCGTGCAGGGGTGGCCCGAAGTCGTCCAGCGAGGTGGTCGCCACCAACGTGTCGCCGTCGTAGAGCGACACCGCGCCCATGCCCGGATGGCCGACGCTGAGCACGCGTTCGCCCGTCGTCCAGGGGGGCAGGCCGCGTAAGATCACCCAGGTGCCGGTGGGCGCGTTGGGGAGGATCTGCATGCGCGCCGGGTCGAAGGCGGGCAGGGGCCGCTGGGCCGCCTCGCGGAGGATGTCGGCGGGAGTGTCGCCCGGACGCACCTCGCGCCAGTTGGCCGTGAGCGTGGTCGCGGTGGCGGTACCGCCCAGAAGCAGGCCGCACAGCACCGTCGCCTGGAACAGACGGTGGACCCACCCGTGCTGGCGGTTGCCGGTACGCATATACGGCACCATTCTGCCGTGGTCCATGGCCGCTGTCGCGCTGGCCGTTGGGCGTATCCGTTGTGGGTGCTGCTGTCGTGGGAGCCGCTGTCGTGGGAGGTGTCGTTGTGAGAGGTGTCGTTGTGGGAGCCGGCTTGCCGGCGATCCCGCGGCAGCGGGCCAGGGTGAGGCAAGCACCCATCGCCGCTGAAGCGGCTCCCACAGGAGAAGTGGTCCCCACAGGTGAAGTGGTTCCCCACAGGTGAATAAGTTCACACAGGTGAAGTGGTTCACACAGGAGAGGCGGCTCCCCACAAAAAAGCGGCTCTCACAGAGAAGCCGCTCCGTGGGGGCGTTTCAGCTGGGCTGGGGTGCCGCTATGCCGCCGAAGCGTTCCAGCAACTGGGCCTGCGCGTCGCGGACCGGTTGGCCGGGGGACGGCTGCAGGAGGGCATAGCTCCCGTCGGGCTGCTGGACCCATGCCGAGTGGTTGTCCGTGAGGTAGAACTCCAGTTCCCGCCGCACCCGCTGGCGCAGCTTCTTGCCTTCGATGGGAAAGCAGGTCTCGACGCGGCGGTCGAGATTGCGTTCCATCAGGTCGGCGCTGGCCAGGTAGAGATCCGGTTCGCCGTCGTTGTGGAACCAGTAGACGCGGCTGTGTTCGAGGAAGCGGCCCACCACGGAGCGCACGCGGATATTCTGCGATACCCCCGGGATGCCTGCGCGCAGGCAGCACATGCCGCGAACGATCAATTCGATCTTCACGCCTGCCTGGCTCGCCCGGTAGAGCGCGCGGATCAGCTTGGGATCGGTGATCGCGTTGATCTTGCAGACGATCTCCGCCTTCTTGCCCGCGGCGGCGTGCGCGGCTTCACGCGCGATCAGGTCGAGCAGGCCTTTCTTCAGCGTGAAGGGTGCGTAGAGCATCCGCTTCATCTTCAGCGCCTTGCCCATGCCGGTGAGCAGGCGGAACAGGCGATGCACGTCGTCGCACAGGGCTTCGTCGGACGTGAGCAGGCTGTAGTCGGTGTACAGCCGCGCGTTGCCCGAATGGTAGTTGCCGGTGCCGAGATGGGCGTAGCTCACCAGCTTGCCGTTCTCGCGGCGCTGCACGAGCATCAGCTTCGCGTGCGTCTTCACGCCCACCACGCCATAGGTCACCACGGCGCCCGCCTGCTGCAGGCGCGAGGCCAGGGTCAGGTTGGATTCTTCGTCGAAACGCGCGCGCAGTTCGACCACGGCGGTGACTTCCTTGCCCGATCGCGCCGCTTCCACCAGGGCGTCGACGATCTCCGAGTTGGCGCCGCTGCGGTAGAGCGTCTGCTTGATCGTCAGTACCTGGGGGTCCTTGGCCGCCTGGCGCAGGAAGTCGACCACGGGCGAGAACGATTCGAAGGGGTGGTGGAGCAGGATGTCCTGCTTTCCGATCACCGAGAACATGTCCTCCGCGTCGGCCAGCGCCTTTGGCAGGGCGGGTACGAAACCAGGAAACTGCAGGCGCGCGTAGGCCGGTTGCAAGGTCATCTCGAACAGGCGCGCGAGGTTCACCGGGCCGTTCACCTCGTAGAGCGAATCCGCTTCCAGCGAGTACTGCTTGAGCAGGTAGTCCACGAGGGGCTTGGGACAGTTGTCGGCCACCTCCAGGCGCACGGCGTCACCGTAGCGGCGCGAGAAGAGTTCACCGCGCAAGGTGCGCGCGAGATCTTCGACATCCTCCGGGTCGATGGTCAGGTCCGCGTTGCGGGTGAGGCGGAACTGATACGAGCCCAGCACGCGCATGCCGGGGAAGAGATCGTCGGCATGCGCGTGGATGATCGACGAGAGCAGCACGTAGTTGTCGCCACCTTCGCAGACTTCCCCGGGCAGGCGGATGAGGCGCGGCAGGATGCGCGGCGCCGGTACGATCGCGAGGCCCGAATCGCGGCCGAAGGCATCGGTGCCTTCCAGCTGGACGATGAAGTTCAGGCTCTTGTTCACCAGGCGCGGGAAGGGGTGCGTCGGATCGAGGCCGATCGGCGTGACCAGCGGCGCCACCTCGTGGCGGAAGTAGCGGCGCACCCAGAGCTTCTGTTTATGCGTCCACTGGTTGCGGCGGACGATGCGGATGCCTTCGTCCGCCAGCGCGGGGAGGATTTTCTCGTTGAGGATCGCGTACTGGCGCTCGATCTGGCGGTGCGCCAGTTCCGATATCTCGGCCAGGACGCGGCGCGGTGGAATGCCGTCGGCGCCGATCATTTCATGGTCGAAAGCGATCTGCTGCTTCAGGCCGGCCACGCGGATCTCGAAGAATTCATCCATGTTCGACGAGAAGATCAGCAGGAACTTGAGCCGCTCGATGAGTGGCTTGGACTCATCCAGCGCCTGGTCGAGCACGCGGATGTTGAACTGTAGCTGCGATAGCTCGCGGTGGACGTAGAGACTGGAATCGTTGAGGTCGATCTCCGCGACATCCGGTGGCGGCGCCGTCCTGGCGGTGGCGCTCTTCGCGGGGGCGATCGACTCGTTGGGCGGGGTCATCGTATCCAGGGTGGCGTCCTCGTCGCGGATCGCGACGCCCTCATGGTACGCCGCCCGTGCGAGGGTATGACGGGGCTCTTACACCCTCATGACACGCGCCACGATGCTCAGACCACCAGCGGTTCGGGTTCCAGTGTCACGCCGAACATGCCCTCGACCCCGGCGATCACCTTCTGGGCGAAGGCCCAGAGCTGCGGGCCGGTCGCCTTGCCGTGGTTCACCAGCACCAGGGCGTGCCGGTTCGACATGCCCGCGTCGCCGTCGCGCTGGCCCTTGAAGCCGGCCGCCTCGATCAGCCAGCCGGCGGAGATCTTCGCCGTGCCTCCGGCGTGTGGCCACACAGGCAGGCCCGGATGGGCGAGGACGAGCGCCTCGGCCTTCGCCGCGCCGACGATCGGGTTCTTGAAGAAGCTGCCGGCGTTTCCGATCACCGCCGGATCGGGCAACTTGCGCGACCGCAGGCGCACGACCGCCTCGGCCACGTGATACGGCGTGGCGCGCTCGATGCCCATCTTCGCCACTTCCTCGCGGATGCCTGCGTAGTCGAGCGAGAGCGGGCGTTCACGCGGAAGGGAGAAGGTCACCGCCACGACGATCCACCGGCCCGGCTGCTGCTTGAAGCTGGAATCGCGGTACGAGAACGCGCAAGCGGCCTTGTCGAGCACGACGAACTCGCCCGCATGCGTGTCCCAGGCTTCCACGGTATCGATGAATTCCGCCACTTCGACACCGTAGGCGCCGATGTTCTGGATCGGCGAGGCGCCGACGGTGCCGGGAATGAGGATCAGGTTTTCCAGGCCCGCGTAGCCCTGGCCGAGCGACCAGCGTACGAAGTCGTCCCAGCGTTCCCCCGCCGCCACGCGTACCAGCACGCGATCGTCGCGCTGGAAGGTCTCGACGCCCCGCGTGGCCATCGCCAGGACGGTACCGTCGAAATCCCCCTTGATGAGCAGGTTGCTGCCTTCGCCGAGTACGAGGACCTTGCCTTCCTTCACGGCGGGATACGCCAGCAATTCGGGAATCTTCGCCGGATCGCGCACCTCCGCGAGCAGTTTCGCGCGTGCATCCACGCGCAGCGTGTTGCGGCCGCCGAGCGGCGCATCGCTGGCGAGGCTGAACCCGCCCATGTCGACAGGCGCGTTGTTCATGCCACGAGCCCCTGGCGCCGGATCTCGGCGACGGCCTCGGCGATCAGTCCGGGGCCGCGATAGACGAGGCCGGAGTAGAGCTGCACCAGCGTGGCGCCGGCCTCGATCTTTCCGGCGGCGCTGTCGCCGTCGAGGATGCCGCCCACGCCCACCAGGGGAAGCTTGCCCCCGAGGCGCGCATGCATGCCGCGCAGCACGGCGGTGGACCGGGCGAACAGCGGCCGGCCGGACAAGCCGCCGGTTTCGTGGGCGTTGGGATCGCCTGCGACCTCGGTGCGTTCGATCGTCGTGTTGGTGCAGATCACGCCGTCGATGCCGGAAGCGAGCAGCACATCCGCCATGGCGTCCAGTTCGGTGTCCGACAGGTCCGGTGCGATCTTGAGCAGCATCGGCTTGCGCTTGCCATGCTGGCTCGCCAACCGCTCCTGTGCATCGCGCAGCGTCCCGATGAAACGGCGCAGGGTTTCCTCTTCCTGGAGATCGCGCAGTCCTTGCGTGTTCGGCGAGGAGATATTCACGGTGATGTAGGTGGCCAGCGGATACGCGCGTTCCAGGCAGGCGAGGTAATCGTCGATGGCACGCTCGTTCGGCGTGTCCTTGTTCTTGCCGATGTTGATGCCGAGCACGCCGCGGAACGACGCCTTGTGCACGTTGCGCACCAGCGCGTCGATACCTTCGTTGTTGAAGCCGAGCCGGTTGATGATCGCCTCGTGCCGCGGCAGGCGGAACATGCGTGGTTTGTCGTTACCCGCCTGCGGGCGCGGCGTGACCGTGCCGATCTCCACGAAGCCGAAGCCCAGCGCGGCGAGGCCGTCGAGGTGCGCGCCATTCTTGTCCAGGCCTGCGGCGAGTCCCACCGGATTGGGGAAATCGATACCGAAGGCGCGTACCGGCAGGTCCGAGGGTGGCTTCGCGATCCAGCCCGAGATACCGCTGCGCTGCGCGACATCGGCGGCGTACAGGGTCAGGCCATGCGCGGTCTCGGCATCCAGTGCGAAGAGCAGGGGGCGGATCAGTTCGTACATCAGGCGTCCGGGTGGCCCGCGAAGACGCGGGTGTCGTAATCGTAGTCGACCGTGCCATCGGTCTGGGTCGTGTCGAACAGCGAGCGCAACGCGAACAGCATCGGCTCGTGGTTGGGATGCCCGGGCTTGGGTGCGTACGACGACGACATCAGGCGGCCCAGGAGTCCATCGTAGTCGAGCTTCTGGCCATGCGGGAACGACGCCATGCCGCGATAGCCATGGGCGAACCAGCGCGCCATGCTCTCGTCGTCGGCGTAGCGCTCCGCGATGCTGATGTAATCGACGCCGTATTCGTGCAGCAGCCGCTCGTAACCTTCCAGGAACGGCGTGCCCGACAGCCGGCGACTGTTCCAGAACACGGCGACCAGGCCGCGCGAAGGCAGGATGCGCGCGAATTCCTCGCGCACCCGTTCCTTGTCGAACCAGTGAAACGCCTGCGCGGCGATGACGAGGTCGACCGAGCCGTCGGGCAAGCCCGTTGCCTCGGCGGTGCCATCCACGGCCCGGAACCGTTCTTCGCCACCGAGCCAGCGTTCGGCGGCCGCGCGCATCGCCGCGTTCGGTTCGACGGCGGTCACGCGATGTCCGGCGTCGAGGAACAGCTTGCTCGAGATGCCCGTGCCCGCGCCGATATCGGCGACGGCCCAGTCGGTATGGACGCCGAGGCCATGCAACCACTCGACCAGCGCCGGGGGGTAGTCCGGGCGATAGCGGACGTAGTCCTCTACGCGGTCGGAAAAACGTTCCGTGGAGCGAAGGTCGGTCATGGCCTCATATCCGTTCGGTCAGAACTCGAACTTGATGCCCTGGGCCAGCGGCAGCGCGTCCGAGTAGTTGATGGTGTTGGTCTGGCGGCGCATGTACACCTTCCAGGCATCCGAGCCCGATTCGCGACCACCGCCGGTTTCCTTCTCGCCACCGAAGGCGCCGCCGATCTCCGCGCCCGAGGTGCCGATATTGACATTGGCGATGCCGCAATCCGAGCCCGACGCCGAAAGATACTGCTCGGCCGCCTTCAGGTCCTGCGTGAAGATCGCCGAGGACAGGCCTTGCGGCACGGCATTCTGTTCGGCGATGGCCTCGTCGAGGGTGTCGAAGGGCATCACGTAGAGGATCGGCGCGAAGGTTTCCGTTTGCACGACCTCGTCGGAGTTCTTCAGGCCCGTGACGATCGTCGGCAGCACGAAGTTGCCCTTGCGATCGGTGAGCGCCTTGCCGCCCGTGCGCACGGTGCCGCCGGCGGCCTTGGCCCGTTCGATGGCGGCGAGATACGCCTGCACGGCCTCCGGGCTGTTCAGCGGCCCCATTAGCGTGGTGGGAAGCGTGGGGTCGCCGATCTTCTGCTCGACCTGCCCGTAGGCCTTGACCAGCGTGTCGACCACGGTGTCGTGGATCGAGGAATGCACCAGCACGCGGCGGGTGCTGGTGCAGCGCTGGCCAGCGGTACCGACGGCGCCGAACACGATGGCCGGGATGGCGAGCTTCAGGTCGGCCGACTTGTCGAGGATGATCGCGTTGTTACCGCCGAGTTCGAGCAGGCTGCGACCCATGCGCTTCGCCACGCGCTCGCCGACGATGCGGCCGACCTTGGTCGAGCCGGTGAAGCTGATCAGCGGGATGCGTTTGTCATCGACGAAGACCTGCGCGAGGTCGGTGCCGGCATCGTTGAAGAGGAAGAAGATGTCCGGGAAGCCGGCCTCCTTCAGCGCCTCGTTGCAGATCTTCATCGTGGCGATGGCCGAGAGCGGCGTCTTCAGCGACGGCTTCCAGATGCAGATGTCGCCACAGATCGCGGCGAGGAAGGCGTTCCACGCCCAGACGGCGACCGGAAAGTTGAACGCGCTGACGATGCCCACGAGGCCGATCGGATGCCACTGCTCGTACATGCGGTGGCCGGGGCGCTCGGAATGCATGGTGTTGCCGTAGAGCATGCGACTCTGGCCGACCGCGAAATCCGCGATGTCGATCATCTCCTGCACTTCGCCGTCGCCCTCGGGCTTGATCTTGCCCATTTCCAGGGCGACCAGCGAACCCAGGGCGTCCTTGTGCCTGCGTAACGCCTCACCGCACAGGCGGACGGCTTCGCCACGGCGCGGGGCGGGGGTCGTGCGCCAGACCGCGAAGGCCTCCTGGGCGCGCTGCACGATCGTTTCGTAATCGGCGGCGCTGGTGGCCTGCACCGTCGCGATCACCTCGCCCGTGGCCGGATTGGTCGGCGACAGCGTGCCGGCGCCCGTGGTGGCGGCCCATTCGCCACGGCCGAGGTAGGTACCGGATTCGTTGGCGGCGAGGCCGAGCGCTGCGAGGATCTTGCCGGACATGAGGCTCTCCATGGAGAAGGGTAAAACGGCGATTCTAGCAAACGCTCCCTTCACCCCCCGTTGTGCGGCGCGGAAGGATGTCTGCGGGGCGTCGTTGCCCGGCGAGGTTATGAAGACCCTGCGATCACCGGCGCAAGTCCATGCTGGCTTTGACTTTCTTCACCAGGCGGGTGGCCCCATGTCCCGAATCTATGAGATTCCCTACCATCCCGACGAAAGCCACTCATGGACCGTGTGTCTCGACGGGGAGGTGCTATCCCGTTTTGCCAGCCGTTTCGATGCCCTGCTCGCGGCCGTGAACCGGGCGGCCACCGAAGGAGGCGACGCCACCATAGGGATCGAGGGTGCCGACGGTGTCTGGCGTCCTTTCGGGAGCGATGCGAAACGGCCGGCGCGCATCCCGCCCATGCCGGGGCCGGTCGGCAATGACAGCCGATAAGTGGTGGCCCATCGGACATTTTCAGCGGTGGACATATGCGTGCTCAATGTCTCAGATAGACGGGAACCGGATCGGCGCAGAGAAGGTCGAGCATCAGGCGGTCTACCGCGCCGAAGCAGTAGCCATGAAGATGGATGCCTGGTCGCGAGATCTTTTCGATCATTTCATCGAACGTGATGCCACCGATGTCCTCGATGGAGAGATTGCGGCCCGGAAGGTAGCGCTGGAATGCGGAGTGATGACCGACGTCGGCATGGTAGAACGTGCTTTCCGCATGCAACCGTCGTTGATTGGCCCAGTTTTTGCCTTGTTTGCTGCCATGGACGCCGCTGTAGAGATAGACATTTCTACGTCCATCGACGATGGGCATGCGTCTTATTTTTCGCAGGGGGCTGAAAAGACTCATGGAGTTGACGGGCGTATCCGCGCCCCAGTGGGTATTTCCGGGATCGAGCGGATCGGGCCGCACGATCCAATGTGTCTTCAGTACCGGTTGCCCTGTCCGCGCGGAACGCCGAAATTTATGAGCTGGACGCTGATTGGCCGGAACGACTTCGATGTTGTAGCGCGGTAAATCCGCGTCCTGCGGCCCTCTTTGTCCCCGACCCACATAGCGCACCGATGTCGCGGGAGGCTTCGCCGTCAGGGCGACGCCACCGGGAGTGATGCCGGCGGCCACTCCGAGCCAACCAAAGACAGCAGGGGATTTCCTGGCCCCTGCCGAAATCGAAACCGGTGTTCCGATCTCGGCCGCGACGGTGACCACATCGAGTACGGCAGCGGTCGCCGGCATCACCATGGAGATGGCGCCCGTAGGGCTCTGCCGTCTCTCCACCTGCCCGCTGAAACCACCGTTCATGCCCAGGCCTGCGACGACCCAGTCCCACCACGCGTTACCGCTGGGGTCGGTGCGGTTGATCGGGTCGCCGCCGCAATAAGCGTAGCGATTCAAGCCGCCGTCATCGAAGGGGCTGATGGGATCGGGATTGAGGAAACGTCGCAGTACCGGGGAATACAGGCGACTACCGAGTGCATAGGCGCCGGTGCCGGACTCCGCGCATGCTCCGGTGTAGGCGCTGTGCGCGTGCTGTCCCGTCGCCGCGCTGTCGCCGAAAGCGCCGTATATGCGACTCATGGGTGGCTTCCAGGCCATGCCGCGCTCCGTTCCTTTTCAGCGGTGGACATGTGCGTGCTCAATGTCTCAGATAGACGGGAACCGGATCGGCGCAGAGAAGGTCGAGCATCAGGTTGTCTATCGCGCCGAAGCAGTAGCCATGAAGATGGATGCCTGGTCGCGAGATCTTTTCGATCATTTCATCGAACGTGATGCCACCGATGTGTTCGATGGATAGATTGCGGCCTGGTAGGTGGCGCTGGAATAAGGAGTAATCATCGACGTCCAATTGGTAGAGCCTGCTATCTGCATGCAATCGTCGTTGATTGGCCCAGTTTTCGCCTTGTATGTCGCCATGGACGCCGCTGTAGAGATAGACATCTCTAGGTCCATCGGCGATGGGTATCCTTCCTATTTTTCGCAAAGGACTGAGAAGACTCCTCGAGGTGACGGGCGTATCCGCGCCCCAGTGGGTATTTCCGGGTTCGAGCGGATCGGTCGTCACGAACCAATGTGTCTTCAATACCAGTTGCCCTGTCGGTCCGGAACGCCGAGACTTATGAGGTGGACGCTCATCGGCCGGAACGACTTCGATGTTGTAGCGAGGTAAATCCGCGTCCTGCGGCCCTCTTTGTCCCCGACCCACATAGCGCACCGATGTCGCGGGAGGCTTCGCCGTCAGGGCGACGCCACCGGGAGTGATGCTGGCGGCCACTCCGAGCCAACCAGAGACAGCAGGGGATTTCCTGACCCCTGCCGAAATCGAAACCGGTGTTCCGATCTCGGCCGCGACGGTGACCACATCGAGTACGGCAGCGGTCGCCGGCATCACCGTGGAGACGGCGCCCGTGGGGCTCTGCCGTCTTTCCACCTGCCCGCTGAAACCACCGTTCATGCCCAGGCCTGCGACGACCTGGTCCCACCACGCGTTACCGCTGGGGTCGGTGCGGTTGATCGGGTCGCCGCCACAATAAGCGTAGCGATTCAAGCCGCCGTCATCGAAGGGGCTGATGGGATCGGGATTGAGGAAACGTCGCAGAACCGGCGAAAACAGGCGATGGCCGAGTACGTAATCGCCGGTGCCTGGTTCGGCGAGCTGTCCCGCGTACGCGGAGCGTGCCATCTGGCCCACCATCCCGATTTCACCGTAGGCGCCATAGATATGGGTGGCGGGCGCGACCTGCTTCACCGACGTTCCTTCCTGCGGGAGTGCCAGGATTTAATGCACAGGATGGCGTCCGCGGCTATAGCGACAACGGTGTAGGCGCAGCTGCGGTTTCCGCGATCCGTCATGAGCTTAGGCGTCGGGGCGCCGGAATGTCCCCGGTCTCGTCTTTTGTCTCCCGACCGCCTCCGGTATCCTCACATCCTTGGCCCCGTAGCTCAGCTGGATAGAGCGTCCCCCTCCTAAGGGGAAGGTCGCCCGTTCGAATCGGGCCGGGGTCACCATATGAAGCCATTCTTGGCTTGGCCGGATTCCATATTCCGCCACCGATCACACCCTTCAAGCACAGCAAGCACATATCCTCCCGCCCGACTTCCAGGCGGGTCTTGGTGGAGACGCCCAGGGTATGACCGTTCCTTGCAAAAGTGTCTCCAATTGGAGACACTATGCCCATGAACACGGTGATCCAGACAGACGAGTTTACGGACTGGCTTCGCAGCCTGAAGGATCAGGTTGCGAGGGCGAAAGTGATCGTTCGCATCAAGCGTTTGGTTGCAGGGAATGCAGGTGACGCAAAGCACTTCGACGGGATTTCGGAGATGCGGATCGACCACGGCCCGGGATACCGCGTTTATTACGTCAGGGATGGCGACACGATCTACCTTTTGCTGTGTGGCGGCGACAAATCGACCCAGAAGAAGGACATCGAGAAAGCAAAGAAACTGCTGGCGGACCGATAGCCGCCAGCTACGCAGACACGAAATACCTAGTTACGAAGTACCCAGACCAAGGAACCACCATGCCCACCAAGTTCTCGGCGTTTGACGCTGCCGAGTATCTCGACAGTGAAGAGGCCATCGCTGCATACCTGAACGAAGTTCTAACCGAAGATGATCAAGATCTTCTCCTTTCCGCACTAGATGATGTCGCGCGTGCGCGGGGTATGACTCAGGTAGCGGATGCAGCTGGCCTTACTCGTCCCGGCCTCTACAAGGCACTTAAGCCTGGTGCCAAGACCGGGTTCGTGACCGTTCGCAAAATTGCCGGTGCACTCGGCCTAAAAATTGTTCTTGCCCCCTATGGAAAGAAGGCTGTCGCGGCCAGGTCCAGGAAGACGGTCGGTGATGTCGTTCAGCGTACCGCAACAGCTGCACCGAAGAAAAAAAAGCTCCCCTCGCGGCCGGTGAAGACCAAGGCGCGCGCCTGACTGGCGCTAGGAACGTCTGACATCCCGTAGCGTTTTTAGTACACCGTAAGCACAATCCACCCGGCAACCCGCATTCCAGAGCGGAGCCTAGCCCCCTCCCAAGGGGAAGGTCGCCCGTTCGAATCGGGCCGGGGTCACCATTCGAGGCCGGAGCCCATGACCCATACCTTCGACGCCATCATCGTAGGAGCCGGGCAGGCCGGGCCGGCGCTGGCCAACCGCCTCACCGGCGCGGGCAAGACCGTCGCCATCATCGAGCGGCATCTGGTCGGCGGCACCTGCGTCAATACCGGCTGCAAGCCGACCAAGACCCTCGTCGCCAGCGCCTATGCGGCCCGTCTCGCGCAGCGAGGCGCGGAATACGGCATCCGTACCGGGCCGCTGTCCATCGATATGCCGACCATCGCCGCCCGGGCCCGCAAGGTGATCCTCGACTCGCGCAAGGGCAACGAGGACTGGCTGGCATCCATGCCGGGGCTCACGCTCATTCGTGGACATGCGCGATTCACCGGTCCGCGACGGATCGAGGTGAATGGCGAAACGCTGGAAGCGCCCCAGATCTTCCTCAATGTCGGCGGTCGCGCCAACGTGCCGGACTTCCCGGGCGTCGACCAGGTCGATTACCTCACCAACAGCACCATCATTCCACTGCAAGCCGTCCCCGGACATCTGGTGGTGGTCGGCGGCAGCTACATCGGTCTCGAGTTCGCCCAGATGTTCCGGCGCTTCGGCGCCGAGGTGACCATCGTGGAGAAGGGCGCACGGTTGATCGGCCACGAAGACGAGGACGTCTCGGCCGAGATCCGCGCGTTCCTCGAAGCCGAAGGCATCGCCGTTCGCACGGACGCCTGCTGCATCACACTGGCGAAGCACGAGCGCGGCGTGAAGGTCGGCGTGGACTGCACCGAGGGAGCCCCCGAGGTCGTCGGTACGCATGTGCTGCTTGCCGTGGGCCGTCGCCCCAACACGGACGACCTGGGCCTGGATAAGGCAGGCATCGAGACGGACGACAAGGGATACATCAAGGTCGACGATTTCCTCCGGACCAGTGCCGAAGGCGTCTGGGCGATGGGGGACTGCAACGGCAAGGGCGCGTTCACGCACACGGCGTGGAACGACTACGAGATCGTCGCCGCCAACCTGCTCGATGGCGAGGAGCGCAAGGTGAGCGATCGCATCCTCGGCTATGCGCTTTACGTTGACCCGCCGCTGGGGCGAGTCGGCATGACCGAATCGCAGGCACGCAAGTCCGGCCGGCCATTGCTGATATCGAAGCGTCCGATGACACGCGTAGGGCGTGCGGTGGAGAAGGGCGAGACCTGGGGCTTCATGAAGATCGTCGCCGACGCGGAGACGAAGAAGATCCTTGGCGCCGCCATCCTTGGCACAGGCGGGGATGAAGCGATCCACGGCATCCTCGACATGATGAACGCGGATGCGCCGGTCGGGACGCTGCAATGGGCGGTACCGATTCATCCGACGGTGTCGGAGCTCATTCCGACCCTCGTCGGAGATCTGGCGCCACCCCCGAGAAACGGCACCTGATCGCATCGACCGTTCTCAGCTCGTACGTACACGGGTGTGACGGGGCGCCCACCATGGTTCAGAGCCAGGGCGGTGGGCGCAGGTAATACAAGCTCACGTTCGACAGGTTCAGCGCGTCCATGACGACCTCGTCCGCTATGCCGTAACAAGCACCGATAATGTGATCGCCACTCCGTGCCAATTTATCCCGCATGTCCGTTATCAGCATTTCACCCATGTCTTCGATGTCGAGGTCGAGCCCCGCGGATTTGGCCGCTGGTTTCGTGAGCAGGAGATCCTGCTCGTAGAAGAGCGGCTCCGGTGTTCCATGAAACCACTTTGCTGTCCAGTTATTGCCATTGGGCTGGCCATCGACCCCTGTATAGAGGGTCGCATTGGTGATGCCGCGGCCCGTCATGTGCGGGAACAGGTTCGGGAGGTCCTTGTAGTTGATGGCTGAGTCCGCTGCCCAGATCCGGCTTTTCGGATTCCTGACGTGCGTGCCATATATCCAATTTCTTGTCACATCCTTCTTTCCACCCCGATTGAGTGTCGATCGGTGCGCGGGGATGTCGCCATCGATGAATACCGAGATGTTCCGTTCCGGCTGTACTCCTGTGCCTGCGGCCTGTGCGATGACACTGACAGGCCCTACGAAGCGCCGCGTTGGCGAACCGCTTCTGGCGGCTGCGAGATCGGATCCACCCAGGGTGGCCCTTGCCATATACCCGATCCATCCAAAGAGGCCACCGGCCTCCGGCTCGTTCGACACCGTCAGGGCGGCGGCGTCGACAGCCGCAGTGATGGAGATCGAGTCGATCATGGACGCGGCGGTCGAGGCCACCGTGCCGGGCGTCGTGACAGCGTCGTTCGTATGCCGGGAACCCGGCGCCGAACTCGCCGTTCCGGTGTTGTTTCTGGCCAGCCCGAAAGACATCGCCACCCAGCTCAGCCATGAGTGACCTTTCGGATCGATCCGGTTTATGGGATCACCGCTGCAATAGGTATAACGATTGATGCCGCCACGTCCGAACGGGCTGGCCCGGTCCGGGGTGAGGAATCGGCGCAGCGTGGTGCTATAGAAACGCGCACCCAGCAAATAGAAGCCGGTGTCGGCCTCGCCTACCTCACCAGCGAAAGCGGTACGCGCCGCCGCCGCCGGCGCGCGCTCGCCGTAAGCGCCGTACGTCGACGTCAGCGTGCGCATCACGGACTTGCCCGCACGGGGAGCAAATGATCGGAGACCGCGGATGGCATGTTCAGCGATCTCATGACGGATTCGTCGAGGAGACCGTGCCCGGTGACGGCGACATGGATGCCATCCTCCGACAGGCGTCGTCGAATCTGTTCCGTTGTCGCTCTCGTCATGTCCATGGCTTCGACGTTCAGTCCCGCGGAGGCGCCGGCCCGCCGGGCGCTTTCGATATCCGGCCTGTGAAGTCGTTCGCCGGCGATCCGCCTGGTTCCATGGGGGTTCCGGAATGCTCGCCGCGAGATCGGGGTCCCGAAGTACAGGTTTGCTTGCCTGACGCCATCCCTCCTGAGTTCCACGGCTCCCTGCCTCACTTGCGGAAGGCTGCCGCTCGCATCGCTTGCCACCAGGCTGCGGGTCGATCCCCGTGTGTCGCTTCGGGCGGATGCGCTCGATGCCAGGATGGGCATGGTCGTCTTCAGGGCACTCACCGTGGCATGGGTGGTGGCTGTCCTGCTCGCACCACCACCGCCGGCCGGCGCGCCACGGGTGGCGAACGACGCCCTGGCGGACGTCATGGATATCTGTTTGGACGCCACGAGCGTGGCGGCGCCCGAGGCGACCCCCGCGCCCATGGACACCCAGCCCAGGATGGCGTTGGCTTTCTGGTTCTGTGTCGCCATCGAGGCGACCGAACCGATAGCCGCCGCTGTCGATATCACGTCCATCGTGACCGCCGTGGTGGTGGCCACGATCCCGGGGGTCGCGGCCACGACGGTCGCCGCGGCGGATGCGGCTCCCATCACGCCGGCCCCACCCGCGGCGGCGGTCGCCACGGCGGTCGAAGCGGCCGCGAGGGGAGCGGTCAGGGCTCCGGCGCTGATGACCGTGCCCACGACGGAGAGGGCCACCATCAATCCGGCCGCCAGCCAGTCCGTCCACGCGTTGCCGCTCGGGTCGATCCGGTTTACCGGATCGCCGCTGCAATAGGCATAGCGGTTGAATCCTCCCTCGTGGAAAGGGCTTTCCGGGTCGGGCACGAGGAAGCGCCGCAGTACCGGGTTGTATGGACGGCCGCCGAGCAGGTACCACCCGGTCAGCCTTTCCATGATCTCGCCGGCGTACGCCAGCCGTGCGGCGCCTGTCGCGCCGGCGTTTCCGCCGTAGGCGGTGTAGATGCGTGCCGCGACGCTCATGAGATTCGATCCGGCACGGACTCCGTCACCACGGACCCCTGTGGATCGGTACCGAGCAGGAAGGTCTCCCTGATCGCCCCGGTGAGCCGGGTCTCGGCGACGATGCCACCCTCCGCCCGGATGAATCGCCGTCCCTCCAGCGCATCGACCTCGAAGGCGATGGCGCCGTCTTCGCGGTAGCGGTACCTTGGCACCTCATCGATCGTCACGCTGCTTACGCGCGTGTCCGGGCCGTGGATATAGGTGATCCGCCTGTCGTCGGCAAGCGTCACGTTCACCAATCGGCCTGCGCCGTCCCAATGCAGTGTCCGGCCCTGGCCATCGTCGATCAGGTTGCCGTTCGCATCGTACGTGAGCTCCAGTGGCGTGCCGTAGCCGGGATAGCCATCCAGGCTGTTGCTTACGCTGACCAGCCGGTCGAAGTCCACCGCGTCATACCCGTAACGGGTGACGTTGACCCGTCCGTCGAGCAGTGTCGTCGTCACGGTCCGCAGGTTGTCGAGGCAGTCATGCTCGAACTCCTGTTTCACGTATGGCTGTCCGGTCTCGTCGAGTGGGTGTTCGCCTTCGACCGCGACGATACCATGGAGGATCAGCCGGCCGCGGTCGTCATAGTCCATCGTCTCGGTGCGCAGGAGCGTGGTGTCGTCGCGGTACCAGCGACGCTCGGAAACCTTGTCGTCGGCTCGCCAGTCGAATGCCAGGCTGCGCTTTTGCGTGGTCGATTCGCCGGTGTGTTCCCAGGTCTGCTCGTGCACGCGCCCCAGGGGGTCGTAAGCAAGCCGCTGCGTGACGGAACGGCCATCGGCGGAGCGCGAGATGCGATGGTCCAGGCGCGACAGGCCGTCGTAGAACAGCTCGATCGTCACGTCCTCATCGGTCACGCTCTTCAGGCGTCCCTTGTCGTCGTAGTCGTAGGTTTGCGTTATACCGTCGGTGCCTGTCTTCTCCAGGGCGAGGCCCCCCGGCGTGATGGTGACATGGCACCCTCGCGGCAGGTCACCGGTGAGGGCGATCTCCTGGCTGGTCATCCGGCCGAGATAGTCAGGCGCGATCGTCATCGATCCGCCTTCGGCGACGATCCGGGTAGGCAGGCCCATGGCGTTGTCATAGGTAGCCTCGGTCAGTATGGCCTCCACCGCACCCTCCGGACTCGTCAACGTCGAGCCGAGCAGCGCTTCTCGCAGGCGAAGATCGTAAGCCATCCGGAGCATATTGCCGCTCGGCATGGTCTTCGTGTCGGAACTCATCTGGTTCGGTATGTAGGCATGGCTGGTAATCAGGCTGCCCGCCTGTTCCATCTTCAACCTTCCCAGTCCGTCCCAGGTGCGGGTTCCCAGTTCCAGTTCGCCGGCTTTTCCGGCGAGGCCGCGGAGCGCTCCATCGCGCTCGGGCGGTACGATGGCGAGCCGGGCGACGAACTCGTCCTCGTGGCCGGGCGCGTAGGCCCGAAGCACGGCGGTTCCATCGGGAAGGTCGCTGCGAATCAAGCGGTCGTGGCCGTCCCATGCCTGACGGGTCACCTTGCCAAGAGGGTCCACCATCTTCACGCACCTGCCCAGCCCGTCGTATTCCCATGTGGTGGTCGACGCAACCGTGGGCTCGCCGGTCTCGGACCACGTACCGGTTTGCGCGCGCCGTTGCCGATCCGCGGCGTCGAGGTAGGTCGATCGCCAGCCGGTCTTTTCGTCGATTCCGTAGCTCTGCCACTGCATCGTCCGCGTGATCACCTCGTCGCCGAACGAAAGCGGGTCACGGACAAGGGTCGTCTCACTCAGCGTCTTGCTTCCATCCGGCGAGGTCATCTGCGAGCAGCGACCCCAGTCGTCGTATGCGTAGGTCGTCTCCAGTCGCAGTGCGGTGTCCCCGCGCATGCGGTCGATCTGCACCTCTCTGACGAGTTGCCCGAAGCCGTCATATTCCAGCTCGTGCACGGTCATCAGCGTGCCGTCGGGCAGGGGCTCCTGGCGACGGATGGTGCGGCCTTGCTCGTCCATCCACACGCGATGTGGCAGGCCCGTAATGCCAATGCGCTCGACCCAGCGTTCGCTCATCGACAATTGATAGCGCCAGCGCGTTTCGACGCGGTAGTCGGGATGGTCGGGTGACAGCACTTCGCTGGTGCGGCGGCCCAGGGCGTCATAGGTGAACTCGGCCTTGTTGCCGAGCGCATCCACCGTGGATCGCACCAGGCCACTGATGAGGTGGAGGGTTTCGCTTGTCGTGTTCACCACGCCGTCGTGCGTGGTGTGCGTGGTGTGCGTGGTTACCGTGCCAGCGACGTCGTCGGTTTCGTAGGTGAACGCGCGGATCTCCGTCAGTCCATCCTGCTCGCGTGTCTCCTGCAGCAGGCTGCCGTGCTGGTTGCGCTGGTCCGTGACAAACGACTGCTCGCTGTGGACGAGAATCGTGTCAACGTCGGCATCGAACACTGTCGACGTTTCCCCCGATGCCTGGATGTAGTAGGTGCGCTCCCGCCGCGAGTTGTTTTCGATGACTCGTGCGGAGTTTCTTACGGGGACCTCAACGTAGCGGTACCGCGTCGAACGAATCGGGTCGCCGTTCCTGCCGGGCGAGGTGCTGCGGCTCCTGAGGCGTCGCACTTTCCCGAGCGGATCGGGTGGGCATAGGCCTTCCTCGCCTTCCGGCGGGTAATAATCGGACGTTTCGGTCGTATCGGTGGCACTGTCGTAACGTGACAGGACATTTCCGTAGCCGTCGTACGAACTCTCGGTGAATGTGACCTGCTTCATGTCGGCAAAGCGAATGTCGTAGCAGGTGGTGGTCACTTTGTGCGGAAGCTGGAAGCTCGCCTCCTGATCGTCGAAAGAGACGTGGTCTTTGATGCCGTACTCGGTAACGACGTCCTGCACGACATTGCCACGGGTGGTCTTCTCGTTGGTGACGAGGTGGAAGTGGTTGTAGTTGCGCTCGATCGTGCACAGCAGGGATCCGTCTTGATACTGCTCCTCCGTCGACCCATAGGTGTAGGCGTCCGCGCCGGGCATGTGGAGGAGCTGATCATTCCGGTTTTCCCAGGACTGTACCGCCGGGTAACCGTAGAAGTTATGGTCGAGGTCGCCGTTTCTATAGGTGTATCGGCTTTCCCGGACCACGGTCGTGGCATCGGTCGCGAGTGACCGTTTCCGTGTCGTCACGGCGGGCATGTGGGAAAGCGGTCCCCCAGGGGGAAGCGTAAGTGCCGCCGTATCGTATTCCACCGAATCGCTCAGGCCATCGGGGGAGGTCACCGACGCGAGCAATATCATGATGCCGCCGACGGAGCGATACCCGAATTCCCACACCGCTTCATCGCCTTCGGCCGTTTCGATTTCATTGAGGTCGGCGATGAGGGGAATGGCGATGCGTTCAAGCTGCCCCCCCAGGACGCTGAATTGCATCTCCAGCGGAACAACAGCCTCGCGACGGGCGGCGTCGGCCAGGTGGAGGGTGAGCCGGACGTTGTTCAGGTCGGCGTAGTCGACCTGCAGCAATGCCTCGCCATCGTTATCCATGACGCGTGTCAAACGCGAAATGCCGTTCCCATCCGGTTCCCATATGAGTTGGAGTGCGTCGCCGCTGGGGTTGATGATGCGAACGGGTCGTAGCAGGTGGGTGGGGTACGACATCGCCTGGAGATGCTCGACGACGCCAGTCACGTGTTCGACCACGGCGGTTCGATGTTCCGGATCCATCATGACCAGTGAACAGCTGTCGAGCTTGCGATCCGGAAAGCGCGCCGGTGCATCGAGCAAGAGCCTCTCGACCTTGTGACTGTCGCCGCTGGACAGGGTCAGGAGGCTGGCGTCGAGGTCGAGTTCGGTGAGGCCAAGACGCCAACCCTTGCCGAAGCCGTCGTCGATCGTGTCGGCGGCGCTGTAGCTCAGGCGGAAGGGGAGGTGGGGGCCTCGCAAGTGATTGCCTTCACCCGTAGCCAGGTCGATGCTCGCCGAATACATGCCGGTGCGAGGGTCCACGTCCGCGTTGATATGGCTGTAGAACTGAAATGCGGTGGAGTACATGTCCCCCGGTGCCAGGGGGGCCGGTGCAAGGGTTTCATCGGTCGTCATGGCGTTGCCTTCCCTGGTCCTGTGTCGGTCACGTCGCTATCAGTTCGTCCCGTTCACCCTTGACGAATTCGATGTGGCAGCTTTGCACGCTGCCGTGGGCATCCGTCATGGTCAATTTCATCGGCGCCTCCGGTGCGCCGACCCAGGCCGGGATGTCGACCCTTCCGCACACTACGATGACGCCCGATTCCTCTTCGGGGCTTGCAAGTCGCTCTGGTGGTGGCGTTGAACCGAAGTGGTCGTTCATCGCGCCGTTCCAGTGAATCGTCGTGTCGCCGGGCTCGACATAGCCTGTGAAACAGGGTTGCCTGAAGTACGACACCTTGTCCTTCCAGTGGATCAGGCCCGGGGGATCGCAGATCATGCTGCGGATGCCGAGCGTGGTCTGGTCCACCAGCTGGATCGATACCGTTACGATGTCATCGAAGATACCCTCCGCGTTCGCTCCGTACGGATGCGTGGCCGGATCGAGGGGGCGCCGTTCGAGCATGAAGGAACTGGCGGAATACCTCTCGGGAGGAAGGGGCGTCATCGTGATGCCGACATGCTTGTCCATCGCCGCTATGGGTTGCTCGATGCCATCGAAGGTGCACCTTCCGTTGGTGCGCCAGATCGAAAGATCGTCGCCATGGACCTCGAAGGCGACATCCAGGGTCTCCGTGGCCTCGGTGTTGGCGGACAGGTACAGGAAGTAGGACTGGATGGCTCGTGGCTCGCCTGTCCTGGTGGTCTGGGATACATAGCCACGATAGACGTGTTGGGCCGACCAGCCCTTGTAAGTGGTGGAACCATCGTCCGAGAACGGGATCGCTCCGGAGTTCTGGTTATGGTAATCGAAGAGCCGAATGCTCGCGATTTCACTGGAGGTCAAGTCCGACGGCGTCCCATCGTGCTCTGACGCCAGATCGAGCCTGATCCTGGCCTGCTGAAGTCCATTACGGTAAACCTCCGTCTGCTCGAGGATGACGTCGACTTCAGTCAAATCAAGCGCGGGAGACTCGCGCGGGGAGGCTTTCCTTGCCATCACGTTATCCTTGAATGGAGAGCGACATCACGCGATCGTAAATTCGTCCCTGGTGGCGTCGTACGACAGGGCTAACATATGGTCGTTGCCGTAAGCGTCCAGGATATGCATGACCGTGGAACCCTTTTCCGGGATAACGCCGCCCGCGCTGTTGGTGAACTTCCTGGGGAGATTTCCTTTCAGGATTCCTATGACGATACGGCTCTTGTTCGCTCCCACGATCTGACCGACACAATTCGTGTACATCGCATACGGAAGATCCGCGTCCGGTGACGTGTCGTGTTTTCCATGACTGGAACCGCTTCCGATGTAGTGCACGGTCGTGGTGACCCTGTCGACGCGGGTGCCGGCGTGAACGGTGATCGTGGCCGTCGATGTTTCGCTGTTTCGCGTGGCATCGGAAGGTGCGGACTCCGCGACGAGAGCGTACAGCGGCGGCAGGGGAAGACCGGCCGATTCAGCGCCGGTTTCGCCCGGCTGGCTGTAGTAACTGATTCCCCACTGCACATGAGCGAAGAAGTCGCCATGAACGTAGAACCCGAATGCACCTTCCGGTGGCTTGCCACCGACGGATGCGCTCGCTCCGACGGAATCCAGGGGGATGGCGACTCCATTCAATTTCGGATTGAGGTAGTACTCGGTCGCCCAGTAGAAATAGGTGGTCGAGTCGCCCACCTTTCTCCCCGAGACGAGACCGTTGGAAGCAGCGCCGAAATCCATGGCCGAAAGAAAGGGGGGGGCCGCCAGAAGGACGTCGACCGACGAGTCGAATTCGCCATCCCGTCCCTGGCCTTCGGAATCGTTCACGGACGGGCTGGTCGTGAAGAACAGGTTCTCGGTCACCTGGAAACGTGCCGCGAGCGCTCGTCCCGACGATCCGGGAGTGGCGGAGACGTAGAGCGTGATGACCTGGATGCTCGCGGGGGGCTCGACAGCGGTGGCCCGGGATACTTCCGCTTCACTGTTCCGGCTGGGTTCGTCCTCGTGGGGATGCTTCGCCGGAATGGCGGATTCGGTCCACGTGAATCTGTTCTTGTCGAATGACGACGCATAGCCGTCACCCAGCGCGCTAGCGTCATCGTAGAAGATGAGCGTGAGGGCCTTCCTGATCTCGGCTTCCGTGAGAGTGATGGGGTTCTCGTTGGCATCGGCGGCGATCAACCCGACCTTGATCGGACACTGCTGGTTGCCGTTGCTGAAGAGCTTGATCGTCCCGTGCTGCTCGCTGGGATTGGTCTTGTAGATCTGGAAGTAAGTGAGCTGCCTGACGTCGGCAAGCGAGGTAGTGGGGCGGGATGGGGTGTTCATGAGGACGGTCCTTGTCTGTTCGTGGTTCGTCTGCCAGGTGTTATCCGCGCGGGTTCCCGCCGACACGCCGTCACTTCACGTCGATGCCGTGAGGTGACGTTAAAGATGTGCCGTGACCGCCGTTGACCTGCTGGGCATATGTGCCATTTGGTCCAGGCACCTGTAGGATGAAACAGGAAAGTTTTCCGGTAAGGCCGTTCTGGTAGTCAGCCTCGACAATGGCCGTATCCCACTTGAAGTCCGTACCGAAGCTTGGAATATTTATCGCCGAGGCTTGCTTCAGTACGGTGACTTTTGTCCAGTCGTCGCTTTTACCGCAGTCCGGATCGTCGAAGAGCCAGAGCAGCGTTCCAGGCGGCATGTTTTCCAGGGTCACGGAGCGCGCCTTGTCGTTCGCGCAGTCAACCTGCCCCTCGGGTTCGTCTTTCAGGTTCAGCCTGAGATAAAAGGGAACCTGAGGAACATCGATGGTGCAGAAATTGTCGTCATGGTTATCCTCCCTATTCCAGAACCTCATGAATGCCACCGCTTTCACGGCGTTGCCCGTCTTGCTCTGCTGTGGGCTGCGTGGAGCGACGTAGTTGCCTGCTGGTTGCGGTGTAGCGCATGAAGCCAGAAGGACGATCGTCAGGAATATCAGGAAAGAGTGCATGCGTCGGGCGGTATTCATTCGAAAGCTCCTTTTGCGAATTCCAGAACCCACGTGCCATTCAACCGGCGTCGAGTTCATGGCGCCATAGTCCTTAAGACGTAGGCCGTCCCTATTCGGCGTGCGGCTTCCGATCGGTCGAACTGCGTGCCAATTTGGTGCACGCACGTCGACTTCGGCCCCTTGAGCCAGGAGCCGAAGCGATTCCTCAACTATCCCGAATGACCATCAGGCGCACATCCGTCATGTCCTCGATGGCATAGCGTACGCCTTCGCGGCCCAGGCCCGATGACTTCACGCCACCATAGGGCATGTTGTCGACGCGGAAGCTGGGCACGTCGTTGACGATCACGCCACCCTGTTCCAGCTCATCCCATGCACGCATGGCGTGGCGCAGGTTGTCCGTGAACACGCCGGCTTGCAGGCCGAAGTCCGAGTCGTTGACCATGCCGAGGGCTTCGTCGAAAGTGCTGAAACGGTGGAGCAGGGCAACCGGGCCGAAGGCTTCCATGCGTTGCAGCTTTTCGCCGCGCGCCACGTTTTCGAGCAAGGTCGCTTCGAGCATGACGCCCTTGCGCCGGCCTCCGCACAGGACCTTCGCGCCCGCCTTCCTCGCCTCGTCGATCCACTCCTCCAGCCGTATGGCGGCGTTCTCGTCGATCATCGGGCCGAGGAAGGTATTTTTCTTCTTCGGATCGCCGGCCTTGAGTGTCTTGACCTTCGTTACGAGTCGACGGCGCAATTCGTCATAAATAGTGTCGTGCGCAAGGATTCGTTGAACACTGATGCAACTCTGCCCTGACTGGTAGAACGCGCCGAAGACCAGCCGGTCGACGATGGCGTCGAGGCGTGGGGCTTGGTCGCCGTCGACGATGCAGGCGGCATTGCCACCGAGTTCAAGGATGACCTTCTTGTGCCCGGCCTTGGCCTTGAGGTCCCAGCCGATGAGGCCGCCGGTGAACGAAAGCATTTTCAGGCGCGGGTCGGTCACCAGTGGCTCCGCATCGCGGCCAAGCATGGGCAGGATGGAGAATGCTCCGCGGGGCAGATCGGTTTCGGCGAGAACCTCGCCGATGATCAGCGCGCCAAGGGGCGTTCGCTCGGCGGGCTTGAGCACGAAGGGGCAACCCGCGGCGATGGCCGGAGCCACCTTGTGTGCCACGAGGTTGAGTGGAAAGTTGAATGGCGTGATGAAAGCCACCGGCCCGAGCGGGACGCGGCGCGTGTAACCATGATAGCCGGCGCTGCGTTCGGAGATTTCGAGGTTGAGCGTTTCGCCGTTGATTCGCACCGCTTCTTCGGCGGCGATCTTGAAGGTTTCGATGAGCCGGGTGACCTCGCCCGCCGCATCGCCGATCGGCTTGCCGGCCTCGACGCAGAGCGCATAGGCCAACTCGTCCCGACGCTCGCGGAAGCGCGTGACACAGTGTTCCAGCACCGCCTGCCGTTGGTACGGCTTGAACCGCTTCATATCGCCGGCCGCGCCGTGCGCCGCCGCGATGGCCTGGTCCAGGGCCGCCGCGTCGGGCAGGGCGACGCGCGTGGCAACCTCGCCGGTGTACTTGTCGATGACGTCGAGCTTCGCCTTGCCCTTCACGGCGACGTTGGCGAGGTAATAGGGGTAGTTCTTCCGAAGCATGTACGTGGCCTCGTGGGTGACGAAACCACGGATCATCCGATCCGAGGTGTTCACGCGTCGTGAGGCATCTCCGCGACGAAAAGCGACCCATCCATGGCACTAGGATGTAGATGGTCCTCGCCTTCGACTATTCCCGCCGAAGCTTCATCTCGCCGTCTCCCAACATCACGCGCACGCGCTCTCCGACGGCGACATCGGCAGCACGACGCACGATCGCCTCGCGTTCGTCGAAGACGATCGCATAGCCGCGTTCGAGCGTGGCGAGTGGGCTCACCGCGTGCAGCGTGCGGCCCTGCTGGAGGACCCGCGCGCGATCGCGTTCCAGTTTGCGTGCGATGGCGCGGTCGAGCCGTTGCCGTAGTTCGGCATTACGCAGGCGAGCCGGTTCGAGGCGCAGGCGAGGATGTCGCGCCGTCAGGCGGGCATCGAGGCGTTCGAGACGCGCTCGGCGCAAGGCGTTCGCCTGGCCGATCGCGAAACGGAGGCGCCGGTGCAGGGCATCGAGGCGCTGCGCATCGCGCGCGAGGCGCGCCTGCGGACGCTGGGTGTTGAGGCGCGCCTGCCAATGGTCGGCGCGTTGCGCCGCGGCCTGAAGGCGGCGCGTCGTCAGCGTCGTCATTCGCTGGCGCAGGCGGTCGAGCTGGCGCGCGAGGTCCGCGCCATCGGGCACCAGCAGTTCGGCGGCGGCCGAAGGTGTCGCCGCGCGCAGGTCGGCCACGAAATCGGCGATGGTGAAATCCACCTCGTGGCCCACGGCGGAGACGACCGGCACGGCGCTGGCATGGATCGCCCGTGCCACGGTTTCATCGTTGAAGGCCCAGAGGTCTTCCAGCGAGCCGCCGCCGCGGGTGACGAGGATCACGTCGTAGCGACCGCTGGCCGACGCACGCCTTAGCATGGCCACGATCGCGGGCGGCGCCTCGCGACCTTGCACCGGCACGGGCAGCACGTCCACCTCGGCGAGGCCGAGGCGGCGTCCAAGCACGCTCAGCACGTCGCGGATGGCCGCGCCGGACGGTGACGTGATGACGCCGATGCGGCGCGGAAACACGGGCAGCGCGCGCTTGCGTTCCGGGGCGAACAGTCCTTCCGCGCCAAGCCGGGCCTTGAGCTGTTCGAACTCGCGCTGCAAGGCGCCTTCGCCCGCCGGCTCCATGTGGTCGGCCACCAGCTGGAACTCGCCGCGCGCCTCGTAAAGCCCGACCTTGGCGCGCATGAGCACATGCATGCCGTCGGTGGGCCGGAAACGCAGGCGCGACGCGGCCATGCGGAACATGGCGCAGCGGACCTGGGCGCTGGCATCTTTCAGCGTGAAGTACATATGCCCTGAAGCGGGCCGTGAGACGTTGGAGAGTTCGCCTTCGATCCATACCCCCATCGGGAGGGCATCTTCCAGCAGGTCTCGCACCAACCGGTTCCTGTCTCTTATACACATCT